>JAZDOH010000022.1:0-11925 GCA_043798815.1 Candidatus Peregrinibacteria bacterium
GAATTGCGCCACGCCGTCTTTGCGAATCACGATGCGGTCTTTGTAAGCCAAAACAAAACTCTCCTGTCCGTCCACAGTCAGGTTGATGGCGCGATGATCGTCGTCCACCAAAACTTCCACCACTTTGCTATCGGGAATCACGATGGGTCTTTGGGTAAAGCTGTGCGGGCAAATGGGGGTGATGATGAACGCGTTGAGCGAGGGGTACACAATTGGCCCTCCCGCGGCGAGTGAATACGCGGTGGAGCCGGTTGGTGTGGCGATAATCAGTCCGTCCGCGTGGTACGTGGTGAGTTTTCGCTGGTTCACGGTGGTGCGCAGGCGAATGAGGCGGGCAAGATTGCCCTGAGTCACCGCGGCTTCATTGAGCGCGTTGAATTTTTTGACCATGGTTTTTCCCCGCCACACCTGCACTTCAATCATGATACGACGGTCGACGGAATAATCCCCGGCGAAAACTTTGTTGAGGGTGCGGGTAATGCCCGTGGGGGGGATTTCAGACATGAACCCCAGCGTCCCCATGTTGATGCCAAAAATACGGGTGTTCAGTTTTTTCAGTCGCTGAATGACGGATAAAATGGTGCCGTCTCCCCCATGACCAAGATCAGATCCACCTCTGTTTTTCCACGAACGAATTCCTGATATTTTTTGAGCTTGAGCAGTTCAGCCACCTGGTTCTCCACAAATACGATCTTTCCCTTCCGTTTTAAATACGAATACACCTGACGAAAAACTTTTTCGTGTTTTTCAATGGCGCCCGACGTACGTTTACCAACAATGGCGATTCGTTTCATGCGTTGATTGTATCAAGGATTCTTTGAGCCGTCTTCCCCCAGCTGAAGTTTTTGACCTGCTCAAAACCGCGAGCCCGGAGCTGGCGGCGGTATTCGTCGTTTTCCAGGAGCTGGGTGAGCCCGTCCGCGATGTCCACTGCATCGAACGGATCCACATAATGCACCGCGTCCACACCTAGTTCGGGGATGGCGGTGACACGACTGGCGAGTACGGGCGTGCCGCATTGCATGGCTTCGAGGAGGGGGAGGCCGAACCCTTCATAAAACGAAGGAAATAAAAATACCTTTGCGCCCTGCATCAGCACAGCCAAATCATCATCGGGAATGTATTCGAGGAATTTGACGCGGCCGACGAGTTTGAGGTCTTTGACCTTTTGAAAAACCTTTTGGTAATACCAGCCTTTTTTTCCCGCGATCACAAAACGGTATCGTTGTTGGTTGAAAGGGGAAATCATGCTGTAGGCCGTGAGCGCGCCCGCGATGTTTTTGCGGGGTTCGATGGTTCCCGCCATCATGATGTAATCTGGATCCAGGTTGTACCGGCGCTGGACTTCCACGATTTTATTCGGATCGAAGAATCGCGCGAATGCGTCGCGCACGCCCGCGCACACCACGTGGGTTTTGGAGTCCAGGGATAAACGGGGATAACGTTCCAAAAGGTCTTTTTTGGTGTATTCGGAAACCGTAAAAATCCACCGGCTTTTTTTGACGGCTCCACCCAGCGTGAGTCGCTCTATGATGGTGGCTTTGTGCTGGTGTTTGGCGGGGGATTTGAACGCGACCAAATCATGCACCACCAAACCGACTTTTAACCGCTCCGGATCATGCCAAAAAGGAACGATGTAACTTTCCGTCGCAATGTACACGTCCACTTTGTTTTGGAGCATCGATCGATAAAACTTCCAATGCCAAAAGGGCCCCCAGCCGCAAACGCGGATCACCTGGACGTTGGGCAGGTGAGTGTAAGCGTTCGGCCAATCGCGATTGGTGTAGAGTAAAAACTCATTCTCCCGATCATTGTTCAAAATGCTCCGGAGCACGTTGGCCGTCCAAATCCCCTTCCCCCCCCGTGCCCCATCCACGCCGCGGATGTCGAATGCGATTTTCATACTATATTACTATATAACGAAATAACGATATAACGAAATAACGATAGATACGAAAGGGCGTACTTGTCGTTATTTCGTTGTCTCGTTATTTCGTTTGTGTTAGAGTGATAGGGAATTTTATTTATGAGTAAATTCCGTCGACTCAAACACACCTTTTTACGGCTCAGCGCGGAGGAGAGAGTAACGCTCATCGGCGGACTCCTGGTGCTCGTAGGCGCTTTTTTGCCCTGGTACCAAATCAGCCTTAAGGTGGATTCGCGCAATGTGGTGGAAAATGGGTTTTCCGGAGATTTGGGTGTGATTGGATTTGTGATTTTCCTGATTACCTTGCTCGCGGTTTTGCAGCTGACCGGAGAACATTTGGGATTTCGCCTGCCCACGTTCGGTTACGCCAAAGAACGGGTGATTTTGTTTTTGATGGGGCAAAGCGCCTTCATGCTTTTACTCTCCGTGGCCATTTACACCAAACGCTCATTGGATTTTACGGAAGCGGAATTGAGATTTGGGTTGTACCTGGCTCTGATCGGCGGAATTTTGGGAACTCTCTCGGCTTACGCGTTCACCCAAAAACTAAAAAGAAAAGAGGCTGAATCATTCTTTAAACACCCTGAAGAGGAAGAATCGGCCGCTTTTGAGCCGGCTCCAGAAGAAGTGGTCACCGAGGCCATGGCCGATGAAGAAGAAAAGCCTGAAGAAGAACAGATGCAAATCACTGAAATTGTTGAAGAACCGGAACTCGCCCCTGAAGAACCGGAAAGGCCTGAAATCACTGTGACAGAGGTGATTGAAATTGAACCGGTAACCGAAACCGAGGAAGAAATTAAAGCTGAGGAGGAGGCTGAAGAAGAAGCCGAGAAAGAGGCGCTTGAAGAAGCTTTGGAAGAAGTGATTGAGGAAGAATTGTTCGAAGAGCCCGCAGCGGCGACCACAGAAGAGGTGGTAGAGGAAGAAGAGGAAAAAGAAGTGAAGAAAGAAAAGAAAAAAGACTCTGGCGCCCCTTCGATGAATTTTTATGAAGATTAACTGAATGCCCAATGACCAATGGCCAATTGGATAATTGGTCATTGACACATTGGCCATTAAACACTATCATGCCCTCCTTTGAACAAAAAGTCGGTGAGCCGCAGCCAGTAAACAAGGATTATACGGAAATCATTTACTCGGAACTGCTGATCGATCGCAAATATGTCGACAGCACCGGTGTCCCCGCCAAAATTGTCTACTACTGCCCCCAGTGTAAAAAACTGATCACCCCCAAACGGGTTGGGCAAAAATTCCGCTTTAGCTGCGCCGAGTGTAAAACGGATGCGGCCTTCGGTACCGAAACCTCAATTGCCAGTTACTACCGACTCCCCGGATTCAAAAAATTAGAAAACAATACCAAAAAAGAATCTTAAGTCTTAACGTTTATAATTCTTATGAAAAAACTGGTATTGCTCTTTTTAGTTTTATTGGCCGTGGTGCTTGTGGTGGGCTGCAATGCCCGACGCAATAAAGGCGAATTCGCCGAAAACGAAACCACCACCGTGGTGACCCCCATTGATGAGGATTCCTCTGAACCTTTGAGCGTGAATGGCGCCGCCAAACTCGCCGACGCGGGCACCTTGGCCGTAACCTCACCGGAAGGCGGAACATTGGAAACTTCCAAAGTTTATAATGTGATTCGCGGCACCGCGCCCAAAAACACAGCACGAATCCAAGTGAATGACTTTACCTTAACCAAGTACCGCCCCGGCCAAACCCGATGGAACTACATCGCCTCCACTTACATCAACACTCTAAAACCCGGTGACAATAGCTACGCCGTCAAAGCCCTCGACTCCACCGGCAAAGTAATCGCCGAAACCAGCTTCAGCATCACTTACAACGCCCCAGAAGTCCCCGTGTTGCCTGGAACAGGAAGCCCATTAATGACCTCTTTGATTGTAAGTATCCTTTTGACATTGAGCTGGTTTGGCTTTAAACAATTCACTCTGAAAAGAAATTATTAAGCCATTGAATTGTTTTGGTGTCTAGAGTATTTTGTTGACTAGTGAACGCGCGTTTACTATTTTAAGCGTGAACTTATTTTTTAATTTATTTTTTATGAGCAATAGCACTAAAAGCGACGCCATCAAAAGCGCGTTGGCCCAGATCGAAAAGAATTTTGGTCAGGGAACTATTATGAAGCTTGGGGAAGCTTCCAAGGTCAAACTCGAGACCATTTCTACCGGCTCTATTTCTTTGGATCGGGCGATTGGCGGAGGAATTCCCAAAGGGCGGGTGATTGAGATTTTTGGCCCGGAATCTTCCGGTAAAACCACACTCGCGCTTCACATCATCGCAGAATCGCAAAAGAAGGGTGGTACGGCCGCGTTTATTGATGCGGAGCACGCGCTCGACCCCCAATATGCCAAACGGATCGGGGTGAATATCGACGACTTACTCATTTCTCAACCTGATAGCGGCGAGCAAGCGCTTGAGATTGTGGAAACCCTCACTCGTTCGGGTGGGTTGGACGTGATTGTGATCGACTCGGTCGCCGCTCTCACTCCCAAAGCGGAAATTGAAGGAATGATGGGCGACAGCCACATGGGACTCCAAGCTAGGCTGATGAGTCAGGCTCTGCGCAAACTTACATCGATCATTTCGAAGACGGGTACGTGCGTGATCTTTTTGAATCAACTCCGAATGAAAATCGGTGTGATGTTCGGCAACCCGGAAACCACGACGGGGGGCAACGCGCTCAAATTCTACGCTTCTGTTCGATTGGACATTCGCGCCATTGATAAAATCGACACGGGCACGGGGGAAGACAAACAGTTCACGGGGCGCCGGGTGCGCGTGAAAGTGGTCAAAAACAAGGTGGCTCCCCCCTTTCGCCAGGCTGAATTCGATATCATGTTCAATGAAGGCATCAGCAAGTGGGGAGATATTTTGGATACGGCGGTAGCGGAAAAAATCATCAACAAGTCCGGCGCCTTTTACACCTACAAAGTCACCAAGATCGGCCAGGGGCGGGAAAGCGCCAAAATGGAGCTTACCAAAAACGCCAAATTGGCCGCGGAAATAGAAAAACAGTTACTGGGAATCAAAGAGGAACCCGCAGTCAAGAAGATTTAAATCTTAGACCTTGCCTGTTGGGGTTGGCCGCGAGTAAACTTTGATCTTGCCCGCCATAGGCGGGCAGGCCTACTCTCCCTCATTCGTAGGGAGCACGGTGGGCAAGACTTATGGCTACCCCAACTGGCAAAATTCCGCCTCACAGCAAAGAGGCTGAGCAATCTGTGCTTGGCTCGATTCTGATTGATCAGGATGCGATCATTAAAGTGATCGATGCGATCGCGGTGGATGATTTTTACTATGACACGCACAAAATGATCTACCAGGCCATGGTAGATTTGCATAATCGCCATGACCCGATCGATTTGCTCACATTGGCGAACTTACTGGAAGAACGGCGTCATTTGGAAGCCGTTGGAGGCCCCGCTTATTTGGCGGAACTCACCTCGACAGTTCCCACAGCCACCCACGTATTCAAATACGCCCAAATCGTAAAAAACAAAGGGGTGCTCCGCAAAATGCTCCGGGCTGGCAGCGCCATCCAGGCTTGCGGCTATGATGAAGAAACCGATGTGACGGAATTGCTCGAGCGCTCGGAAAAAGAAGTGTTCAGCATTTCCCAAACCTTCCTGAAAGATCGCTTTGTGCATGTGCGCGACATTATGAACAAGCGTTTTGAGGAATTCACGGAGCTTTCCAAAAATGAAGATGCGATCAAGGGTATTCCCACCGGCTACGCCAGTTTGGATAAAATTTTATCCGGCTTCCAACGATCCGATCTCATCATTGTTGCCGCCCGTCCCAGCATGGGAAAAACGGCGTTGGCCCTTTCAATCGCCCAAAAAATGGCCATCGACAATCCCAAGAAATTTACGGTGGGTATTTTCTCGCTGGAAATGAGCAAAGAGCAACTCGTGGATCGCTTGTTCTGTTCGCTGTTGGCCCTGGATTCCTGGAAGCTCCAACAGGGAAAATTGGATGACAAGGATTTTGAAAATATGGGGCCGGCCATGGATAAGCTGAATAGCTCCCCCATTTACATCGATGATTCGGCCATTACCTCCATCACGGAACTCCGTGCCAAGGCGCGCCGGCTGCAAATGGAGCATGGACTGGATATGATCATCGTGGATTACCTGCAGCTGATGAGCACGGGGCACAGCGCGTTCATCGGCAACCGCGTGCAGGAAATCTCAGAAATTTCACGTTCGCTCAAGGCCTTGGGGCGGGAGCTCCGCATCCCTATTGTCGCGCTGTCGCAACTGTCGCGCGCGGTGGAGCTCAGAACCCCCAAAATTCCGCAATTGTCCGATTTGCGTGAATCCGGTTCCATCGAACAGGACGCCGATGTGGTGCTGATGCTTTATCGCAAAGATTATTACGAAGACAACGTGACGGAAGAAGAAAAAGGCATTACTGACATTCTCATCCGCAAACATCGCAACGGGCCGATCGGGAAAATACAACTACGATTCGACAAAAAACAAATGAGATTCTATGATATTGACCGACGGCACGCGGTAGAAGAAATGTATTGATTATGGAATACGTCCCTCAAATCATCCAGATTTTTGGCTGGTTCATGCTCGCGTTTTTGACCACGCTGGCGCTCACCCCGCTGTATTTAAAGTTGGCGGTAAAATGGAAATTGGGTAAACGGTTGCGGCAAGAGTCGATGGACGGCAAAGAAGCCGTGATCTTCAACGAAATGCATGCCAAGAAAATGGGAACCCCCACCATGGGCGGCGTGATCATGTGGGGCTCGGTGTTGCTTGTGATTTTATTTTCCCGCGCGCTTGCGTACACGGGTCTTATCCCCAAATCCCTGCTGGATCGGGGAGAGGTTTATCTGCCAATCTTCACGCTCGTGGCTGTGGGGCTTTTGGGATTGGTGGATGATTTCTTCAACATCCGTGAGATCGGGGCCAAACGTGGAATTGAAGCGCGGCCTAAAATATTGCTCCTTACGCTGTTTGCCGCGCTCGGCGCCTGGTGGTTTTACTCGAAGCTTGGTTTTTCCAGCATCCACATCCCGCGCCTCGGGGATTTTGAGATCGGATTGTGGTACATCCCGCTGTTTATCCTCGTAATCGTGTCCACGGCCAACGCGGTGAATTTTACGGATGGGTTGGACGGGTTGGCGGGCGGTTTGTTGATTTTGGCTTTCACAGCATTCGGCGCCATCGCGTTCGCCAAAGGATTGTTCATTCTGACTATTTTTTGCGCGTTGCTCATCGGCGCTCTGCTCGCTTTTTTGTGGAACAATTTACCGCCTGCCTTGTATTACATGGGCGACACAGGGGCGCTCGCCTTCGGAGCGACTCTGGGCGTGATCGCCATGATGACTAATTCACTGGTGGTTTTGCTCGTAGTGGGATTTGTTTTCATTATCGAAACTCTTTCCGTGATCATCCAACTGTTATCCAAAAAATTCCTTGGCCGTAAGGTTTTTCTCATCGCCCCCCTGCATCATCATTTGGAAAAAATCGGGTGGGGCGAAGCCAAAATTACCATGCGCTTTTGGATCATGGGCGCCATTGCCGGCGGCCTGGGGCTGATTATCGGGTTGATTGGGATGGGGAAATAAACTCAATGGAATAATACACTCTGGTATTACCTTCTTTTACCAGTATTTTTTCGATTTTAATGGAGCCGATTTCAACTAAACTTTTCACATGAGTCCCACCGCAAGGGATGCCCACCATTCCTTCAATTTGCATAATGCGCCAGGACTTATTGTTCTTGGGTGAATTTTTGGGAATGAAGGGGCAATTTTGAATGGCTTCGAAAGAAACGGTTTGGCAGGTGACTGGAGCATCTTTCTGCATCACCTCATTCACTTTTACAGCCAAATTGGATGGGATGCGTCTTTCCACATCACCTCGATATTCAACGAAGGCTTTCTTTCCATGAAAAGCTTTGACTGGCTCCAAACCTGGGCTCAACTCTTCCAGCACTGCCGAAATCAAATGGCCAGCGGAATGACAACGGGAGTTGTATGTGCGACTTTCCTGATCTATTTGCATCATGATCCTGTCTCCTGATTTTATGATGCCTTGAATGATTCCCAGGTGATAAATACGTCCTTCCACCCGTCGGGTGTCTTCAACGTTCATACTTCCATCGGGACCAATGACGATCCCGCGATCTCCCGACTGGCCCCCTCCTTCAGGATAAAAAAGAGATTGGTCCAGGATGAGTACTGTTTTTCCCTGATAAGACAAAACATCGATAACTGTTGCCTCGGCCTCTAGCATGCCCATTAGCTCCCAGTATATTTCTTTCGTCTCCATGGTATTGATGTTAATAATAATGGACGCTAAGTTAACATCTATTTACAAACAAAACAAGCCCATGTATTGTTTTAATGTCAATAATTCTTGTCGACATGGAACGTTATCTGTTGAGCTTGGGATTCAATAAAAAAGAAGTGCAAGTTTATCTGGCTCTTTTGGAATACGGTTCTCAACCTGCGTCTGTCATTGCTAAAAAAATTAATCTTCCTAAAGCCACCACTTTGTTCCTTTTGAACCGGCTATCTCTAAGAGGTTATTTAAAACGTTCACAACGAGGTCGCACGCAATACTATTACGCCGATCCTACCGACCTTCAGACAGCCAAAGAAAAAGAATTGACCGAGCAGGCCGTAGCCCTTAAGAGCGTGGTTCCCCTTTTGAGCGAGTTCAAAAATCCCCTCACTTCTCCTCCAAAAATACAATTTTTTGAAGGACTTGAAGGTTGCAAGAAAGCTTATTTGATGATTCTTGAGAGTAAAACAGACGTTCTGGAATTTGGAGCGCACGATGATCTAGTAAAATATTGTGGACAGTCTTTTATGGATTATTTTATCCACGAACGGGTCAGACGAAAAATTATGCTCCGCGCAATCGCCAGCGACGCGCCAGGAACGCGTGAAATGCAACGGCTTTCTAAAAAACAATATCGAGAAGTATTCATCTTCCCTAAAAAACAGGGAGTTATTTATTCATCTATGGTTATTTTTGAAGATAAACTTTTACTGCTCAATTTTTACGGCGATCCTTTCGCAATTCTCATCCAAAATACCCCAGTAGCTGAAACTATGAAAACGATTCATCGACTGGCGTGGAAGTAAAATTCCTGGATCATGGACTTGCAGAGGTTGAAAATATGTAAAAACAAAATTGTGTACAGAGGAGAGCTGAAAACATAGCACAAAGAAAAAGATCGGTGGCTGATCCGTACAATCTGCTTAACTCAAACCGGATCCACTAAAAATAGAGTGCTCCTCTTGGCGCCTTAATGGCACTTTTCAAAAGTGTTACCTTCAGATGATGATTCCTGCAAAAAAGGGACATGTAAAATTGACGTTTAACGACAAACCATACGCAAAAAGGTACTGCGTCGACACTAGGCGCATCACCAGCTTTTTTATTTACTTTGAACTATTTTAATTTTTAGTCAATATAACTCGACAATTAAAGCCTCTAGTCCATTGTTTTTGAGAGTGAAATCTGCTATAATATTAAGATAAATTTTATGCCAAATCCTGTCAGTGAAAATTCAAAGGCAAGTGTCCCGGACCATTTGAAAAGTGCGGTCGTGTTCCACGATGAACCTGCCGCCCCTTCCAAAGCGGAGGCAAAACCAGGATTCTTTAAGAAAATGTTTTTCTTTTTATTCCCCCAAAAACCAAAGAGTTCTGATCCCGGAGCTTCTTCGCCAACCTCTCCTAAACCCACGGGTAAAAAGAAAAGTGAAGCCGATGAAGTTAAGGAGGCTGAAAAACTTTACAAAGAAGGGCTGGCCACCATCAAAGATTTGATCGCCCCTTCGGCCATGGAATTTTTGTACGATAAAATCCAGATGAGCGGGATGTTTAGCAAGAGTTTTTTCGTTTACGCCTATCCGCGATATTTGGAAGCGAATTGGCTCTCCCCCATCATCAACTTTGATGTGACGATGGATATTTCGATGTTCGTGTATCCGGCCAGCTCCGCCAAAATCATGAAGTTCCTCAAAAACAAGGTGGCGCAAATCCAGTCGAGCATACACATCGAAGCGGAGAAGGGAATGGTGAGTGATCCGGCACTCGAAACGGCGCTCCAGGACGCGGAAGAATTGCGGCGCAATATCCAGCGGGGAGAAGAAAAATTTTTCCAATTCTCTCTGTATTTCACTTTGTATTCGGACAGTGAAGAAAAACTGAAAAAAGTCCAAACCCGGCTTGAAAGCGCGTTGGGAGGCAAACTGATTTTGACCAAATCCGCCGACTTGCAGCAGGAACACGGCTTCAATTCCACCCTGCCATTGTGCATGGATGAAATTGAGGTGACGCGCAACATGAACACGCACCCCCTTTCGACGTTCTTCCCGTTCAGCTCTTCGGATCTGACGAGCAATGAAGGAATTCTTTACGGCATCAACCGCCACAACGATAGTTTGGTAATTTTTGACCGGTTCAGCTTGGAAAACGCTAACTCGGTGGTGTTCGCCAAGTCCGGAGCGGGTAAGTCGTACGCGGTAAAACTCGAAGTGCTCCGCAGCATGATGCTCGGAAAGGATGTGATCATCATCGACCCGGAAAATGAGTATGAAGCGCTGTGCACCACCGTCGGTGGGACATACTTACGAGTTGCGCTCAATTCCGACCAACGCATCAACCCGTTTGATCTGCCATTGCCGATTGACGAAGAAGATCAAAAACCCGGAGAACTGTTGCGATCCAACATCATCATGCTGCACGGACTGCTCAACCTCATGCTCGGCAAACTCACGCCGGAGGAAGAGGGGTTGATGGATAAAGCGCTGATTGACACATACGCCCTCAAGGGCATCACCATGGACACGCAAAACTCCGCGACGATCAAGCCGCCGACCATGGAAGATTTGCACGCGATTTTGAGCAACATGAAAGGAGCGGACACCCTGGCTCAGCGTCTGCAAAAATACACGGTGGGCACGTTTTCGGGAATCTTTAACAAACCCACCAACGTGGATTTGCGCTCGGGCCTTGTGGTGTTCTGCATCCGGGATTTGGAAGATATGCTGCGCCCCACGGCCATGTACATCATTCTGAATTACATTTGGAACCGGGTGCGCTCCGAACTTAAAAAACGCCTGCTCATCATCGACGAGGCTTGGAGCCTGATGCAGCACGAAGACAGCGCGCGATTCTTGTACGGCTTGGTAAAACGAGCCCGCAAGTATTACCTCGGAATCACCACCATCACCCAAGACGTGCAGGATTTCATCAAATCCGATTACGGCAAACCCATCATCACCAACTCTTCGCTCCAGCTCTTGCTCAAACAATCTCCCACGGCCATTGAGGAGCTCGTGCCCATGTTCAATCTGACGGAAGCGGAAAAATACTTGCTTCTGAACGCCGGCGTCGGCCAAGGATTGTTTTTTGCCGGCCTCAAACACGTCGCCATCCAAATCATCGCCAGTTACGGAGAAGACCGGGTGATCACGACCAACCCGGAAGCGCTCTTAAAACAACGAGCTGAAGGACTGCAGAAAAAATAAATTATTCTTTTACCGATCTCCCATCTTATCCGCCATGGCGTCTATAATTTGATGTGGTTCACCTATGCTTCTACAAAGCCATGTTCGCATTGTGGTTTGTATCGGCGGAAACCAGGCATGTCCATCCGGATCCAATCTGACTGTACATTTTCCATCGTTAGCGTTTATTGCGTTAATTCTAGTAGGATCATTGGCTTTAAATTCAATAAACAAAGCTCCTTCTTCTCCTTGGCTTACCGTTACTGTGCCTGGAACTCCAAAAATAATTACTAGTTGAGAGCGGCCTTTTAATGAAGTAATCCTTTTTACTCTCTCCAAACGAGCTTCTCCAAACATTGTGTTGTCCACTTCAAAACCAAGCATTTCTTCCAGTAATCCTCTAACCGTTGCTACTGCTCTTTCTGATGAATCTTCACCCATTATCACTTTCAGCTTATTTTCTCTGTTACCAGTAATATAAGTGTCCATAC
>JAZDOH010000023.1:0-11994 GCA_043798815.1 Candidatus Peregrinibacteria bacterium
TGAGAACGGTGCCAGAAGCCGCGATGCCCGTGGTGCGATATCTGAGCGTTGATTACCACTATCAAAGCTTGCTCAAGGGCGTGCTCGACACCCGGGATTTGGTTTATTACGCTTCATTTCTTCTCTTTTTCTACACCCTCACGGTGACCAGTCTTCATTATCGTAAATGGAAATGATATGAAATTGTCTTTTCGGCTCAAAACCCTTCGGCTGTTCCTCTTTTTAACCTTTTTGACGCTGGGAATTCTCGTGATGGCCAATTATATTTTTATGCGCCATTTTCGACGTTGGGATTTGACTCAAAGCCAATCTTTTGCCATTCACAGCGCCACGCGGGACATTCTCGCCAATCTCGATGACATCGTGACGGTGCGCGTGTTTTTTTCCAGGGAACTTCCGCCGAATCTTCTCGCGGTGCGGCAATACGTGGGCGACTTGCTCCAGGAATTTGCTTCTTACGCGAACGGGGATTTGCAGGTTCAATTTTTGGATCCCGCTCGTGATGAAGTGGCCGAACATGCCAAAGAACTGGGCATTCCCGCCATTCGGATGAATATTTTGAGCAAGGATAAATTTGAAATCCAAAACGGGTTTTTGGGCATTGCCGTGCTGTACGGCAATCAGCATCAAGTACTGCCCGTGGTGGAAAGCACCGCCAATTTGGAGTACGACCTCATTTCTGCCATTCGCAAGCTCACTAAGGCGGAACTCAAGCGAGTGGGGTTCACCGTGGGGCACAATGAATACCCCATCATCGCCCGTAGCGGGATGAGCGGAGGAGAGGGGCATGTGTTGGCCAACGCGGAGCTGACCAAAGATTATCTGGTTCAGTCCGTCGATTTAAACAACTCGGAGGTTTTGAATGATTTAAGCACGCTGATCATTGGAGGCCCGGAAATCCCCTTTAGTTTGCGCGAACAGGTTTTGCTCGATCAATTTTTAATGAGAGGAGGGGATTTGGTGTTTTTGCTGGATGGAGTGAAGGTGGAGGATTTTAGCCATGCCGCCCCCCTGGATGTGAATTTGGGGAATTTGCTTGAAAGCTATGGCGTTCGGGTAGAGCCTACGTTGGTGTTGGATCAACTGAATGAAACCGCCTCTTTTGCGGAAACCGCTTTGGAATTCACGGCTCCTTACCCTTTTTGGGTGAAAAGCGTCAAAGAATATTTTGATTCCCACAACCCCATTTTGAGCAATTTGGAAGCGGTGGTACTGCCTTGGGTAAGCCCATTAACGCTTATCCCCCAGGAAGGGGTCAATGCCACAGTTTTGATTCAAAGCTCTCCGGGTGCCTGGACCGCTGAGGATTTATTGAATTTGAGCCCCGATGCTGAGCCGCCGGCGATCACCCAGCAATATCCCATGGCCGTACTACTCGAAGGCACTTTTAAAAGCTTTTATGCAGGCCAAAAACGGCTTCCGGAGGATTTCATGACCGCCTCCAATGGTCGGGGACGAGTGATCGTCATCGGGAATTCCCGGTTTTTAACGGATCGCATGGTGCGTCAGTACAAACAGAACCTCACTTTCTTTTTGAACACCATTGATTACCTGACGTTGGATGAACAGCTGATCTCCGTTCGTTCTTCCGGCGTGACGAGCCGACCCCTAATCCGGCTTTCTGACGTGGAACGGCAAGGCGTGAAGTGGGGTGGCATTTTTCTGATGCCCGTTCTCCTTCTCCTTTACGGGATTACCCGTTACTTTGAACGCAAGAAAAAAATTATTAAATTTTAAGTCATGAATTTTCTCCGAACCCTTCAAAAGTTAGGTCCTCTTAAACTCGCCACTCTTTTGTTTGTTTTGCTCGCTTTGTTCATTTTGATCGTAGAAAAACCCGGGAGCCAATCGACGCGAAAACAGGAGGAAGCCGAGCCCATGCTGTTTCCGCGATTGAAGCTCGAGGCGGTGACGAATGTGGTGATCCGCCAACCGGATCAACCTGAAATCACCCTTCGCAAAACCGAAGGGGGATGGCAAATGGGAGAAGAAGCGGTCGCGCCACAAAAGGCGGAAGATTTTATTACCGCCATCCAAAATCTTAAAAGCACGGGACTGATTTCACGCAATCCTTCCAAACAATCCCTTTTTGGCGTGGATTCGGCGGATGCCGTACGCATTCAGGCGTGGCGCAACACCAAAAATCTCGCGGATTTTTATGTCGGAAAATCTGCCGGTCTCGGCACGGCCTATGTTCGGCTTGAAGGATCGGATGAAGTGGTTCAAGCGGCTCCGCTGCTTCCGGAATTCAATTTTGCTCCATGACCAGCCTGCCCATGCCTACCGGCAGGCAGGCGGCAGGCAGGAGGTTTTCCGGGATATCAAAATTACTCCACACATTCGACACGTCCGGGTCCTCTTCGATCGCCTCCATCATTCCGATCACTTTTTTAGCCATGGTCGGATCTTCGATCCGAACGGTCGTTTTTGGAATCAAGCGGATTTCGGCGTTTTGAACGGAATTACTTTTTAGCCCATCCTTCACTTCGGTGAGTTTTTTAAGATCCGTGTAAAGCAAAAGCAGTTCTCCATCCCATCCCACGTCTTCAGCGCCGGCATCAATGGCGGCCAATTCCAACCCTTCTTTATCTTTTCCTGTGCCATCCACCGTGATGACGCCTTTGCGATCAAACAAATACGACACGCTTCCAGAAGCGCTCATGTTTCCTCCATTTTTGCTGAACAGGGTGCGTAGATTGGTGACGGTTCTGTTTTTATTATCCGTCAGGCATTCAACTATGAGCGCCACACCTCCGGGATCGTAACCTTCATACGTCACTTCCGCGATTTCAGCCCCCTCCTTTAATTCTCCCGTTCCTTTTTTAATGGCCCGGTCGATGTTGGCATTTGGCACATTGTCCGCTTTGGCATTGTCGATGGCCAGCCGGAGATTGGGGTTCATCGAAAGGTCACCGCCGCCTTGGCGCGCCGCCATGGCGATCAGATGCGTGTGACGCGTAAAAATCTTGCCACGCTTCGCGTCCGCAATGCCTTTTTTATGCTTGATGGAATGCCATTTGCTGTGACCGCTCATCGCTTGTTAGCTCGTAAAGGGGAGCAGAGCCATATGCCTGGCTCGTTTGATCGCCAGAGAAAGTTTTTTTTGATGATTCAAACACACACCGGTGTAATAACGCTTTTTGATCCGCTTAAAACCATCCACAAAGTGCTTGAGGGTGGGCAGGTCTTTGTAATCGATTACGTCCGTTTGATTCGTGCAAAAAGCACAGCGGCGTTTGCCGGGAACGTGTTTTTGATTGGTAGAAAAAATATATTTCTTAGCCATGGGAGAAGAAAATTAGATTTTAAGGTCTGTGTCGCCCAGAATTTCACCGAGCTTCTTTTCCAAAGCCGCTTCATCCACTTCCTGGGGTTCCGGTTTGATTTGGGGGACGGCGGGCGGAGTGACGGAGGCTTGTCTTTCAACCGGTACGGATTCGTGCCGAGTGTTCATGGGTTTTTCCGACCATTTTTTGGCCCGTGGCTTTTCCGCTTCCGGCTCCTTTGCCTCTTCCACGTAACGGGTGTACACGTAGCCCTTGGGCAGTGCCACCAAAATGTAGCGGAGCACGTCCACATCAATGCGCGCCTGTTCGCTCAATTCCTTCACGTGATTGGTGGGCAGCTCAAAATCATACACCGCATAAACACCATCACGATGTTTGCCGATGCGATAGCTCAGCGGGCGCTTTCCCCATGGGTCTGAGGAAATGATTTTTCCGCCATTCTTTTTAATAAATTCCTCAAATTCTCCAAGCTTTTGTTTCTGCTTGGATTCGATGAGTTCCGAATTGAGGCAGAGCATGAGCTCGTAGCTTCGGACCTCTTTGTTGGCAACTATTTCATCAGCTGCCTGCACATGAGTAGACATAAGTAATATCTTTATGGACTAAACGCCTCCCGCCAAGGCGGGAGAAAAGATGGCCTGCGTATTGTAACGACCCCCCAACGGGATTGCAAGTGGTTTTTTGAATCCATATTTAGGCCGCGCGAGCCGCTTCCACGTCATCAATTTCCTTGGGTATTCCATCCGTAAGAATAATCGGTTCTCCATCCGGTCCTACCAAGACATCATCTTCAATGCGGAAACCGCACTTTCCTGTGGCCAGTAATTGATCAACTTTAGCCCAGTTGACAGCATCGCGGTACCGTTCGCGTATTTCTGGTGTGAACAGCCAAGGCGCAAAATAAAGGCCTGGTTCTATCGTAAACACCTGACTCGGTTCAATGGGGAAATCCACTCTGCAGTTTCGTTTTCCGGGTTCACTTAGTGAAGGTCGGCGCCCGGTGGCCACGTAACGGCGTAAGTCGTGCACATCAATTCCCATCATATGTCCTAATCCATGAGGGAAAAAGAGTTCGCAAGAACCGTCTTCCACGCGATCTTCAGCTCTTCCTTTTAAAATTCCGATATCGATTAGAGATTGAGCGAAACGTCCTACCGTGGCCTTGTGAATGTTCCGGAATTCAGCCCCCTTGTGTATGTCGTCAATAGCAGCTTTTTGCGCTGCAAGAACGGCTATGTAAAGATCGCGATGCATGCCAACAAATTTTGCTCCAGCAGGAAAAACTCGTGTCACATCACCACAATGCCGTTTAACTTCCGCTCCGCCATCTACCAGCACCACTTCATTGGAACCGATTATTCTATTAGTTGGTTCTCCGTGTAAATTGGCACCATGACCCGCAATGGTATCAAAAGCCAAACGCTTAGCGCCGTGTGCCCTCATATGACCTTCCAAAAAATCAACAATTTCTATTTCGGTTTTTCCTGCAAAAGATCGATCGAGCAATGAATTAAAGGCTCCTCGGGTAACGGCCACGGCTTGGCGAATAAAATGCAACTCAACAGGATCTTTTTTGGTGCGTAGGTAATTCACCGTTCGTTGTGCGTCGCGCCAACGTTTCGGCTCGAAAGCTAATCCAAATTTAACGTGCATGTCAGATGGTCCAGGAAGCATTTCTTGCGGATTCATATCATCAGTTGCATCGGTCGTATTCTCACTATCGAGCACAATTACTTTTTCCCCGCGGCGTGCCTTGAGCCATTTTCCCAATTGTTCTACTGGGAGTACGTGATCTATTCCCGTATCCTCCGGAAGAGAAACAGGGCCTTGCCACTTGACCATCCCTGGGTCTTGGGGTGGAGAAAAAAGAGTCCACCCTTCTTTGGGGTCGAATACGAGCACTTCGCCTGGTTTTGTTCGGCCTCCCGTCAAATGGAAAGAATCAGGATCAGTATAAAAAGGCTTTGCCTGATCTCCTTTTTTTCGAACTTCTTCTTCACCTGCGGGGATTACGACACATTCATCTTTAAGATTCCATGCTGCGACGACATTTTCGCGTCTTGTTTTTGCCGCATCTCGAATCTGATCCCATGGCAGTTCTTGAGTAGATGCTGAAGGTATTTCTTGCATATAAATAAAGTTAAAAATAAGGTTGCATTGTACCATGGGAATTTTCCTTTCTAAAACATGTATTTCTATTTCATAATGGAATTTTGCTTGACAAACTTTTTAGTTGTTATAAATTGAAAGTAAATTAATCCTATTCCTATGCGTAACGCGCCACAATCGTCGTTGTCACAATCCTTTTATGCCGCGATTTTCGCCATTTTAGCCGCGATGCCTTCCATCTCTTGTGGTGGGCATTCGTCTGCGGCGGAAAGAGAAGCAATGCAAATTGATCCGGAGCGGTCTGCCGAATGTGTTTCCGGGAGAACTAAAGTTCTCGACGCTCTTAGAGACCTTGGAGATTTGGTTGCCCAAAGAAAATGTCGTCGCGCTAGACGAGTTCTTACTAATGTTCAAAGATTTGCCGATGAGACTGCTGTAGCCTGCGGTGAAAGGGGGGCAAGCATAGCAAGATCAGCCTTGGCAGGCGCAGAAAATACGATGAAAGATTGTCCAAAAACACCAACCGGTTCGTCTGAATAATTGATTTTACTTGTTTAAGTGATCATTTCCTTGCTTGCCGAATTCAGGCATTGTATTTTTAGTTGCACATGAATTTTTTAAAAGATTTAAATGACAGGCAAAGAGAAGCGGCGGAGACCTTAACCGGGTCTTTGCTCATTGTGGCGGGGGCGGGGAGTGGTAAAACGCGCACACTGACGTATCGCATCGCCAACCTGATCGCGCAGAGGGTGGCGACGCCGTGGCAAATTCTGGCGGTCACATTTACCAACAAGGCGGCGGAAGAGATGAAAAATCGCATTGAGCGGCTCTTGAGTCAGGAGTTCGATCTTTCCGAAAAGAACAGACCTATGATTGGCACTTTTCATTCCATTTGCGTGCGGATTTTGCGGCGCCATTTCGACAAACTGGGACGAGAAAAATCATTTGTGATTTACGATTCCGACGACTCACGCAGTTTGATGAAACGGATCATGAAGGAGAAATCCATTGAGGACGATCGCGTGACGCCGCAGGGCGTGCTCGGCATGATTAGCAAAGCCAAGAATCGCCTCCAGAACTCCTCTGATTTTACGGCTCGTGCCGGAAATTATTTCGAGCGGCTGGCGGCGGATTTGTTTAAGGAATACGAGGCGCGGCTTGTCAAAAACAACGCGGTGGATTTCGACGATTTACTGTTTTGCGTGGTTGAGCTTTTTCGCAAACATCCCGCGGTTCTCGAGGAGTATCAGGAGCGGTGGCGATTCATCAACATCGATGAGTATCAGGACACGAATCACGCCCAGTACATACTGGTGAAGCTTCTTGCCGCCAAATACCGCAACGTGTGCGTGATCGGCGACAGCGACCAATCCATTTACCGGTTCCGGGGTGCCGATTTGCAAAACATTCTCGATTTTGAAAAGGATTACCCCGAAGCCAAAGCGATCAAACTCGAACAAAATTATCGCAGTACTCAGAATATTCTTAATGTGGCGGACGCGGTGATCGGGCAAAATAAGCATCGCAAGGCAAAGAAAATGTGGACGAAAGCGGACAAAGGCGACCTCATTGAAGTGTGGCATTGCCGTAATGAAGAAGACGAAGCCCGGCGGATTGGAAATGAAATCGAACGATTGAGAATTGAAGAAAAAGCGACGCTCAAAGACATTGTGGTGCTGTACCGCACGCACGCCCAGTCCCGCGTCATCGAAGAAGCACTGCTCCGTTACGGCATGCCGTACAAAGTGATCGGCGGCGTAAAATTTTACGCCCGGCGTGAAGTGAAGGATTTGCTCGCTTATTTGCGCGTCATTCTGAATCCGAGCGACACGGAAAGCCTTGCCCGCATTTTGAATGTGCCGGGGCGTGGGGTGGGGGAAACCACCATCCAAAAACTCCAGGCTTTTGCGCTTGCCCGCTCACTCCATTTAGGCGAAGTCATGAATCACATCGAGATGGTCGAAGAGTTGGGGGAGCGGCAAAAGAATTCTCTCGTCGCCTTTGGTAAATCATTGATTGAGTGGCGTGAAAAAAGCCATCAGGTCTCGGTTTCCAGTCTCTTAAAACTCATTGTCAAAGATATTCATTATCAGGAATACCTTTTGGATGGCACTGAAGAAGGGGAGATGCGGCTGGAAAATGTTCTCGAATTCATTTCCGTATCCGAAAAATACGACGGGCTAGAGGGCGTGATTTCGCTCGCCTCCTTTCTCGAGGAAGTGGCGTTGGTGGCGGAGGCGGACGCAGTGGATCAGACTCAAGAAACCCTCACGCTCATGACGCTTCATTCAGTGAAGGGTCTGGAATACCCCTACGTTTTCATCGTTGGGTGTGAAGAAAATGTTTTTCCGCACAGTCGGTCAGTCCTCGAGCCTGCGGACTTGGAAGAAGAGCGGCGCCTCATGTACGTGGGCATCACTCGTGCCATGAAAAAATTGTATCTCTTTGCGGCCAAAGAGCGGCATTTGTTCGGGGATTATCAGCGCAACCCCCTGTCGCGCTTCATCAACGATATTCCCGAGCATCTCATCAATGTGACGGGAGTAGAAAAGGGTCGAAAGCCTAAGGCGGAATTTATCGACTTAAAAATTCGCGATGACGCCCTGGAAGCTCCGATTCGCTTAAAAACCGCCGAAGAGCGCTTCCGTGATGGCGATCGCGTACTACATAAGAGCTTTGGCGTCGGAATGGTAGTAGAACGTCGAGGGGATTTGGTGACCATCGCTTTCGACGACAAAAAAACCGGCATCAAAAAATTTGCCGCCCACATCGCGCCGCTGGAAAAATTAGAATAATTATGCTCATTGATGACCTTAAATCACTGCTCCAATCTCATGGTCTTTGGGCTAAAAAAAGTCTGGGACAGAATTTTTTGGCGGATGAAGGCGCTTTTGATCAAATCATGGGGGCGGCGAAGTTGCAGTCGACTGATACCGTGGTGGAGGTGGGGCCGGGCACCGGTTTTTTAACAGAACGGTTGCTTGCCAAAGCGGAACGGGTGATCGCGGTGGAATATGACGCGGAAATGGTTCGATTGTTAAAATTACGCTTTCTTCATTCTAAAAATCTGGAGCTGATGCATCAGGATGCGCTCCGGTTTTCAGTCCCGCGCGGAGCCTACAAGGTTGTTGCGAATATCCCGTATTACATCACGTCGCCGTTGCTCAAACACTTTCTGCAATCCGAAAATCGGCCGAGCATGATGGTAATTTTAGTTCAAAAAGAGGTGGCGGAAAAAATTTGCGGTTTGGATGGTAAAAGCATGGTGACGATTGAAACCCAGTTGTTTGGCCGGCCGGAGATCGTGGAGCTAGTGCCACGAACCTCTTTTTATCCCGCGCCAAAAGTGGATTCCGCGATTTTGAAAATCGAGGTTTATCCGGAGCCGCTGGTACAGACTGAGAAATTAACAGCCTTTTTACGTCTCGTCGGGTTTGGTTTTACTCAAAAGCGTAAAAAACTTTCGAACGCCTTGGCCGCCGGTTTTCATCGGAAGGTGGACGAGATGCGTGCCATTTTGGAAACGGTTGGCCTTGATTCAAATATCCGCGCGGAGGAGCTGGAGATAGGGGGTTGGCTGAAGCTGTTGACAAAAATCAATTTTTAATATACTTTAAATACCTTTAATGGTTGCCCCTTCCCGAATATTTTATGGGAAGGTCGTTTTTTGTTTCATCAGCGAGTGAGGCAGGTTGTACCTCCAGCCAATATAGGATTCGACGTCGCTTAGACGGCATTTTTTAACGCGAATCTTTTGAAAGAGCCGTCTTTTAGCCGTCGATTCTTATATTCTCCTTACCACCTTAACCCAAGACCTTATGTCTAAAACCGTAAAATTAACCATTCGCGTCGATCAAGAAATGAATCGCCTGGCCAATCAAAAAGCAAAACAATACTTTGGAATTCCTTTGGCCACACTTTTAAAAATTTTCATTAAAGCTTTTATCAGCGAGGGCGGTATCGGTTTTTATATCGGCGATGAAAACCTACACCGTCTATTTGAAAGATGGTTGAGAAAAAAAAGAGCGGAAAGATATCGGCAAGGTTGTGCGCCGCTTCCCGGGCCGCGCGTTCAAGATATTCTCAATGACGGAGTAAAAGTACCGCGGATTATATGAAAAGATCTTTATATATCATCGCGGTGCTTGTTGGATTTTTGGCAGGTGTACTGCTTTATTTGGCGGTGCAGCCAACGTGGATGGTGCTTTTCTTGGTAATTTTTATATCAGCTTTTTGTTTTATTTTAGCCAAAAAGTCCAAGTACTGTATAATCTTTTTGTTCATCACGGCAGCGGCACTGGGGTTGGGGCGCGCCAAGTTGAGCGAGCATCACGTTACGCCGGATCAAATCGACTTTTATAACGGGCAAAAAATTGAGTTTACCGGAATCATTGTCGAACCCGACATTCGGCGCGATCAGGCGAAATACACGGTGCGGACGGAACAGATTCCCGCCTATGCGGGAATGACAAAGGGCGGTGACGTTCTTATTTCCCTCGCCAAATATCCCCAATACCATTACGGTGACCGGGTGCGGGTGTATGGAATGCTGGAGGCGCCGGGGGAATTTGAGGGATTTTCGTACGAAAATTACCTCAGTCGTTTCGGAATTTATTCCGTCATGCGCCGCCCCAAGGTCGAGTTACTCGCTACAGGTGGAGGAAACTGGTTTTATCGCGGCATGCTATATCTTCAAAACCAATTCATGGAACGCCTGAATCGGCTTTTTCCGGAACCGCATGCGAGTTTTGAGGCGGGGCTCCTTGTGGGCGCGCGCAAAGGCATTCCGCCGGAATTGATGAGTAAGTTCAATATCGTTGGACTCACGCACATCATCGCGATCAGCGGTTACAACATCACCATCGTCATCGCGGCCATCATGTGGGCATTGGGCTGGATGGCGCGCCGGAAACGGTTTTGGGTCGCGATGGCGGGCGTTATCCTCTTTACCCTATTCGTCGGCGCCAGCCCCTCGGTTACGCGTGCGGCGATCATGGGAATCCTGGGGCTCATCGCGCTCAACACGGGTCGGCAAAACAACATTCATCTCACCGTGCTTTGGACAGCTTTTTTCATGATTCTCTGGAATCCCAAAATCCTGTGGTGGGACGTGGGTTTCCAACTCTCGTTTTTAGCCGTGCTCGGCTTGATTTACGTGGCGCCGCTTTTCAAACGATTCACGGAAAAACTACCGGCAGCTTTTGGCGCGCGTGAGGCGATTGTGATGACTCTTTCCGCCCAAGTTATGGCTTTGCCAATCATCCTTTATAACTTTGAGCGATTGTCGCTCATTGCGCCGCTTTCAAACCTCCTCGTTGCCTTTGCCATTCCGCCAGCCATGCTTTTCGGATTCGCGGCCGTACTGCTCTCATATCTCTTTTTCCCACTGGCCATGCTGGTGGCGTATGTGGGTTGGGGGATTCTTAGTTACATTCTAAAAGTCGTCGAAATCTCCGCCGTCATTCCCTACGCCAGCATCAACTGGTCCGGCATGCAGATTTGGATGATGGCGGGATATTATATTTTACTTGCTGGTTTTTTGTATTTTTGGCGTAAAGGTGAGTTGAAATCATAAGACTATTATTGTAAAATATAGATGTGAAAAAAGCGCCGTTAGAAAGTCCTCAAAGGATGTATGACACAACTGTGATCTCGGTCGGGCCTGGCATAACCGCTGGCCTGTTGGAACACTGTACGGCTGTAGCCAAGGCCGTTATTCTGGTTACTTATGCCTCTGGCACAACGCCTGGATGTCTTAATCCTGTAATTAGGGCGAGAGTTCTGGCAGGTGTTCCGGTTTTTTTGGTTGCCAATAATCCTAAGAACGACAATGGTATTATTAATAGCCGTCGTTATGCCACTCAGGTGTCGGCGCTTGAGGCTGGCGCCATTCCAATAGAAAAAGTTAATGTTAACCGCATCGAGGACGTATTATCTGCCATCCAGGATGGACTTGATGCTGGACAAACAGGAATGGAACTTGGCGAAACGGTCAGAGTAAAATTCGCATATGGTCCGGGCGAAAAAGTCCCTCTAGCAGAGTGGGAAACGCCAGAAGGATTAGCTGCGCTCGCGACCAGACGTGAAGAAATGGAACGAGGAATAGCCGATATTCAAAAGGCGCGATAATTTTGCAGAATTCTTTTCAGCGATTCTTCCAATGGCGGCATATGAACGCCGAGGTTTTCGCGTTTTTCGACATTCAGGACGCAATTGGATCGGCGCTTGCAGAGTTCTTTTTGCTCAGCGTCGGTCATCAAATTGATTTTAAAGCTTGGATCGACAATTTGTTGGTATAGAGTCATAATTCCCACATGATCCATGGCGCCGATGTTGGTCATGTTGAAAACACCTGTCGCTCGTTTTTCGATGAGCTGTAGCACGGCTGGTAAAAAATCCTCAATGACCGTGCACGAGTTCATCGCGTTGATCATTTTCGGATACTTCACCAGCTTGTCGATCAGGTTTTTGGGATTGGGTTTTCCCAAAAGGGGAATGCGGATGCGGAGCTGTAGGGCGTTCGGGAATTTTTTGAGCGCTTTTTCTGATTCAATGCGTGAGCGGGAATAAGCGGAACCAAAATAATTAGGCTCATCTT
>JAZDOH010000043.1:0-12737 GCA_043798815.1 Candidatus Peregrinibacteria bacterium
CAACTCCAGTTCTGCAACCGGTGCGGGAATTCGCTGGGTGGGGGAACTCCCCCGCCTAGCGGAGGGGTGCCTCCTCCGACTGCCACCCCCTCCGATGGTCCCTCGACCACCCCCAGTGCGACGACGGGAAGGCGTCGCGAAAACATCTGAGCGATGATGATGGACCCCGGGGCAAGCCTAAAAAGCTTGCCCCGGGGGACACATCTCTATCGACAAATACACTCAAAAATGATATAATTAAAAGATATCATTTGTCGTTAATCGTCCCGAGAACTCGGGAGTGATTAGCGACAGATTGCTCTTTTAATCCATCGCTCAGATACAATTCCGGGGAAACCGGAAACAACCTCCGGAAAACCCGGAAAGGAGAAACAGTCATGACGTTCAGGATTTTTGTGGCGACCGTCATGGCCGCCGTGTTCACGTCACTTTTTTTGTTCTCAACGCTCGTTGCTCCGCCGCCCCTCCTCGTAGAGGCGGTGGACGAAATCCACTTGGCTCAGGAGGGCCTCAAAAAGGCTGCCCCTGAGCCGACGTGGTACGAACAGATTTGGGGAGGAGTGACGGTGGTATGGGACACGGGGGGGGATATGATCACCGAGGGGGTAGGAACTACCACAGAAAAAACCGCAGAAAAAGCGGTGTGGTGGGTGATCCTCAAGATCATCCCCCTGTGGGCAGTTGACTCCTGGATCACAATTCATCGTGATCCATGGGGTATTCTCCTCATCCCCCCGCCGGGCGAATTCGCCGCCATGATCCTGCTGGGATTCTGGCTGGCCTTCGCACTTCGTCAACCACCTGTCGTCCAAAAGGCGGGCAAGGTGGTAAACGAAGAGTGGCAGGAGTGGCACTACGTGCTGCCGTTCCTCGCCATCGCGATCGCTCGCGGAACCGTGGGAGTGGTCGGAGCCTTGTGGCCGGATGCGTTCTGGTTGCTGGTGGCTCTGCCCGCCCTGGTACTGGCAGGCATTGCCAGTCGCCACCGCGCGTGGTGGCTGGCTCTGCGCATCGCCAAGCGGCGGGGCTGGCGCCAGATGGTCAAACACCTGGCGTACGAGCAGGGGGACAAACCTCCTCCCGAGGTAGCCCCTGAAGAGGAGGACGAGCCCGAAAAAGTGTACTGCGGACATTGCGGACGGGAAAACCTCCCGGACGCCGTGGTCTGCGGACACTGCGGGCAGCGGGTAACCGCCGCCCAAGTGGCTCCCCAGCTCGCACCCCAGAGAGCCACACCCCCCAATGGTGGTCCCTCGACCACCCCCGATGCGACGACGGGAAGGCGTCGCGGAAACATCTGACTCTGAGCGATGAGATGGTGTCCCCCGAGGTAGGCCGAAAAAGCCTATCCGGGGGGCACCTCCATCAATAATCAACTACTTAAAAAACTTATTCATTTTTTAACTCTCATGTTTAAAAGAAATCCAGACAAATCACGGGCAGATGATAGACCAAGAGTTCTCCAAATTCTGGAGGAACGTGAACGTGCTGCTCGTGCAGTACGACAAGATATAGCCGGTGTGGACGCAACAGAGGGGGCAGCAGGAGCTGGAAAATTAAATCCAAAAGATTACTTTTTTGAAGAACTTGGAGGAAATCCACCGGAAGGATTAGAGGCTTTAGGTGGTTGTCAGGAACGTTTAAAATTAATAATCGGCTTAATGCGTAATAAACGCCGTGGATCTGTGTTAAGAGACACTCAAAGTTTTTGCGAATATCTAGGATTCGATGAACGAAAGTTGAGACAGGTACTCATCATGGTGGCTGAACATTGTGGTGGCAACACAGATCTAACTAGTCTGCTAAGACAAATCAATACATTTGATATTCACTATGAAGACATTGTTTATCGCGATTTATTGGGAGGAAGACCTCAAGATTCTGCACGAGCCGTTAACGCAAGAGCAACAAGTTTAATAGCAATTTTAGACCAACTACCAGTATTAAGCGTATTTTCACCAACCAACATTAATGAAGCCTTGATGGATATTGCCATTGAAATGAAAAAACCTGCTGCCGAACAGCGATCTTTGGCTGAAGTGGTTTCTCCTTATGGGTTCAGAGATTTAAGACCTTTCCCTCCTGAAGAAATCGATTTCACTTCACCCACACTGCGTCCCACCCGCGTTGTTCCTCCAAAACCAGCGGGTCGGCCAGTGGCAGGAGCTTCCGGAGCCGGGAGACCTACGATAGGTCCGCGATTGGATGAAGGCCCACGATTGGATGAAAAACCTGATATCGCCGATATATTAGATGGGGCAGGGATGCGGCAGGAACGGCTATTTTTAGAGGGGTTGTTCTTGGCCGTGAGAAATTTTAGAGATATGGAACGTTTGGGCGAATTGGTTTTGGAAATCGACGAGATAATGAATATCGACTTTGGCGCTCCAAGGCCTTTGGGCACGGAATTGTTCCTGGCCAGACAACGGGGTGACACTTCCATTTGGCCAACTTTGGAAAGGGTATTTCAGGCATCTGAAAGGGAATGGCCTGCGATAGTGCAAACAATCCACGAAGGATTAAGCGCCCTCGACAAACTGGAGCCGGTAAACAGATGGGTTGCAGGAGAAATAACAGCAAGACCAGCCCGAACTTGGGCTCCGAGAACCAGAGATATTCCGGATAGTGACACCTTTTAATTATGTTCCACAACCGCACAACACTTTGGCATTTTCCTACTCAATCCGACCCTGTCGGCCAGAAACGGCTGACTTTTGCATTCGTGGATTCAATAAAAGGATTTGGAAGTAAAATCGCGGGCTTTGGACGCGGAACCAAAACATTCCTTAAAATCATCACGCTTCCCATATGGCTTCCATTTTATCCTCTGAAAGGAGCGGCAAGATTGGCGGGGAGAGGACTGGAAAAAGGAGCGGAAGTGGGAACACGAAGCGCTTTTGCCGTCGCGGAAACCGTGCGGACATTAGCGTGGAATGTGCTGGGAAAACCATTCACAACCCTGGCGGCTGCGCCTTTTGTGGACGTATGGAGAACGGTTGGCGCCAACACACGGGACATCATCAAGGGAATTTTCCGTATTCCCGTGAACGTCGTGCGCACGCCAAAAGCCATTTGGAACAGCATGAAAGAATCCGGAAGTAATTTTGGACATGGTGTCGCAAATCTTGCCACGTTTAAGGGGGACTTTTGGAATAGCGTAAAGCATTTCAAGTTGTTTCATCCCATTACATCCACCCGCAAAATGGTGGGGGAAGTGATGGGTGGCATTGGAGGTGTGGTATTGCCAAACGCGGCTCGGGCGCACTTAAAAGCCAGTTTTGAAATTCCGATAGACGTCAGCCGCAATGTGGTGACAGCCAAAACTCAATACTTGAGCCGCATGCGCCAATCTTTCGGTGAATTCATTGAGGGAGCCAAAAGCGTTCCCGGAGCCCCAGCGCGCGGTTATGCCAAGGGCGTGAATCCGGTTGATGAATTTCGCAAAGCCCGCGCGGCCTTAAAAGTAAAACAAGACGAAGCGGCAAAAAAAGCTACGGGTCGAGAGGCGGCAAAAGTAAAACAGGCTGTAAAAAAAGCGGCTTAATGCCCATCTGCTAACAATCAAAATTTATATCATTTAACACTTAATTCTTTATCCCATGAACAAACTAACCACACCCGAAACCGCAGGAGCCCCGGAAGCCGGTGCCGTTGAAACAGAAGTTTTAACCGCACTGGAAACCCAAGCGGAAACTTCCGGAGTAGAATCAGTTTCAATTGCTGAAATTGCGGAAGAGGCCAGAGCCCCGGAAGCAGCCACTGTTGTGCAAGCCACAACGGAAGCACTAGCCAATGCCGCGCAAAACCAACCGACAACAGATGGAAAACTGGAAGCAATGCGGGGGGCATTGGAGAATGTGGTGAGCCATCTAGAAACAGCCGCAGACACGCGTAATAACACTACGCACGCTCTTATCAGACGATGGAGACGCCCCTCTCCTGTCGCAAGGATGGCGCAAATCGCGGGATTAAGCATGATGGCTTTGTTCGCGGTGGAACAACATGCCGCGGCAACGCAATGTGAAGATGACGCGGTACGAGTTTGCGCCCGCATGCATCAGCGTGGCCAAACAAAATGCCTCGAAACTCAAAGGGCGAAATTATGCAAAACAGTTGGAAAAGATACAGATAAAAATGAAGATACTGGAAAAAGCGACGCGGAAAAGAAAGCGGAAGCTGAAGCAAAGGCGAAAGCGAAGGCAGAAGCAAGAGCGAAAGCAAAGGCGGAAGCAGAGAGAAATAAGGAGAAGAAGGATGAAAAGGGTAAGGATGATAAAGATAAGGATGATAAAGCGGAATCAGAAACCCCATCATCTTCAACACCGGCTCCAGACGGCATTCCGGGGTGGTTATGGGCGGCCTTAGGCGCTCTGGGAATAGGCCAAGTGGTAGCAGGGGTTTATTTAAGAAAACAACATAGTCGCATTGCGCGGCTAGAAAGAACCAACAGAGAACTTGGACTGGATGGTGATAACCCCGCCGAACAAATGGCAGACATGATAAGCGCAGCGGCTGAAACTGCCGCCAGAACCGCCAGGCGAACATAAATAAAAAATTCTAATAATTATCTCCCATGCCCTCACGTCCTTTACCCAGCGGCCTAACGAATTATTTGGTAACCGATGCCATGCAAGCAGTGGATGAAAGGGATCGTGCCTTTCTTTTAATGGGTCATTTAGAAGAAAGTCGTAATTCTCTTGCGGAAACTGTCGTTAATGGATTGGAAGAGTTAGCTGGCAGTCGCGCGGAAGTAGATTCAACTCGACATGATCGAATCGCGACGGCGGTACGTTTGATGCGCGAACAAAGTAAAAGTGCCTCTGAACTGGTTGCTAATGTGTTGGTCATAGCCGCTCGTGGAAAAAATGACGTCGCAGGGCAACGCGCCGCCATGATAGCGGAGCTGGCTGTTCTTGCGAGCCTTATTGAAGCTGTAAATGAAACACGTTTAGAAGCTACAGCAGTGTTATATGGAGAGCATGACGATGGCAAAACTCCACCAGACGGCACTCGAATACCAGCTACTGCATTGGACGGTGACCTTACCCCACCAGACGGCACTCCAAATCCGGATGCTTCAATTAGAGATGGCGAACCGGAGTATCCGGAGAATGAAGAAGAGGCGGAGGCGGAGGCGGAGGAAGAAATACTTTCTCCGGTAACACCAGCGGTGCTCGCAGACATCGCGAAATTCGCCGACAAACACGTTGTAGGGAATGTTGCGAGAGATATCTTGGAACCATTAACAAGAGATCATCCTACTAGTAAAGCT
Organism: Candidatus Peregrinibacteria bacterium; assembly: GCA_043798815.1. Classification (GTDB taxonomy): domain Bacteria; phylum Patescibacteriota; class Gracilibacteria; order UM-FILTER-43-11; family UM-FILTER-43-11; genus JAZDOH01. Next base: position 5,273 of record JAZDOH010000043.1, read on the forward strand.
AAAGACAGGGCTATTGCTTTTTATATAGAGCTGGAAACTGCTGTGCGAAAAAATGACCGATTTAGAAATTCTTTTACGTCTGCAACTCCGCCGAAAGATCGGGAAATTGCTTACAGGTGGATTGACGATTTAATACATTTGGCCTTCGAAATAGATCAAAATACTGACGTTCACCCCGCACCGCTTATTTTAATGGGTCGCAGAGAATGTTTAAGACAACGTTATTTGCTAGCCTCTAAACTGTACGGTCAGGCAACTTTTAAAATCATGGAATCAAGTGAAAGTCTGGCAGAACAAATCCGCCTTTTAAAAGTGATTCTTAGGGATTATAACAACCCTGAATTTTTTGGTGGAGTAGGAAAGGAGAATGAAGAGGGGCTCAGTATTGCAAAACTGGCGTTGCAAGCATTGATTGATCGCTTGGAAAGAACGGGGGGAGAAGCTCTCGAGGACCAGACTCGCGCTCTAGGCCGGGAAGGCATGGGCAGTGCCGGAGGGGGTGAAGAAGGGGGGGGAGACGCGAAAAATGGATATGACTTAAGAGTGCCTATGGATGTTGCTGCAGCCAGGGCTAAAGAAGAACCTGGTCAGCGAGGAGTCCAAATAGCAGGGGAAATCAGTACCTCAATTGTACCTTCAGCTGAAATCCCAAGAGTGGAAAGATTGTATGCTCCAATACACACCGGAAACGGAGATTGTGTCTTCCTGCGGCAGGGGGTGGGTGAAGGCCTGCATACGATACGCTTTGACGATCCCGGAACAGTTGAAGGGCCGCGGCCGGTGCGCTTCATGGTGGATGATGGAGTCATTCAAGTGGCAGTAAATAGAACCGGAGGTACAAAAGTCGCGGGATCATACGGAGTAATGCAAATTCCTGAAAAAAAGCAAGGTAGTCTTAGTCGCAGACTTTTTGTTAAGGGCGTAAAACCCGGCGACGCGCTCCAACTCACTGCCATCGGAAAAAACAATAGAGATGAACAAGTGGTAAGCCCGCCTTCAAAAATCGTTTACGTGATGAGCGAACCCGTGATAGAACAAAGGACAATCCGGAGGGGACTTTTCAGGGGACGAGCGATTGGTAGTCATAATTTAGAGGAGAAAAGGGGGGTTGTTTTAATAGAGGGAACTGTTCCAGGGTTCAACCCCGCTGGCGCCAAACTGTTTTGTCAAATGCCTATAACACAGGAAGAATATTATGATAAGGAACCGCACAAACCTGAGGAGCAATACAGCATGCGCATAGATCAGACCGCTTTTTGGAAGACAGTCGAAGTTGTACCTAACGCCTCTGGTGGCTTTATCGTTGAAACAGAATACAAAGGTGAGCATGTTTTCTACCTGGAAACCCATGAAGATCGTCATGGCAGATCGGAAAAAAGCCGTGAAATAAAAGTCAAAGTCACAGGTTCTTTCTGGATGTAACGAACGGACTAGTCGCGCTTGTCGCATTTTCTTATGTCTTCACCCCATTTACCCACCGGCCTAACAGATGATTTGATAGCCGATGCTATGAAGCCATCATTGAGTGAAGTTGAAAGAGCTGCTTCTTTGAGGAGGATTTTGATTAGAAGCCGCGGCCCCCTTGAAAGAGCTGTTGTTGATGGATTGTATGATCTGGAGAAAAGTGGTGCGGAATTGGATCCGGCTCAACACAGTCGAATGGCTAAAGCGGTAGGCCTGATGCGTGATCGGGAAAGAAGCGCGTCTGAACTGGTTGCCAATGTGTTGGTCAAAGTCACTCGTGGAATAAATGACGCCCCAAGGCAACGCGCCGCCATGGTGGCCGAATTGGAGACATTAGCCGAACTCATTGCTGCAGTAGGACGAACGCGTGAGCGAGTGGAGGCGGCTGTTTTGGATGAAGGTAAGGCAACAACCGACGCACGTGTAATTTATGCCCATGATCCGCTTTATGATAGGGCGGTAGCATTAGTAAGAGAGCATCGACAGGCCTCCATTAGCTGGCTCCAGCGACGATTAGGCGATTCTGGTGTTGGCTATAATAGGGCCGCAAATTTAATAGAAAGAATGGAACATGGAAAGGTTGTTGGACCCTCAGATGGCGTACGCCCGCGACAAATTTTAATTTCTCCTGCTGACCCCAGCGTAAGAGACCGCGCAACACCAGTGGTACCAACCGCACGACCGACTCCGCCTCCCACCAGACGCGCAGAAACCCTGCGAGCCCCAGGTGGCGCCCCGCCACCTGAACCTGATGCTTTAGTAACAGGTGATCGCGCAACCCTCACTAGTCCACCAGCAGATAGACATGAACCAGCAGCCCTGCCCAAAGCATCCGGATGGAAAAAAGCTCTAGGTGGATTTGCGGAACGAGTGAGGGGCATCCATTTGCCATCATTGCGGCGCAAGCAAGAAGAACCTGAGGAGGAAGCCTGGTGGGAAGTTCCGTCTACACCGCAGGAGGAAGAACCAGTGGAGAATGAAGACACGAGGCGTGCCCGGGAAGTTACCGATCGAGCTAGACGTGGAGCTGCCGAACTGGCCGAACATGCCGCGCAACAACGAGACCCCACACCTCCGCCACAAAGATTGGCAGTTACTCCGGCGCCTCCAATAACCGTAGAGGCTCAACCCACTTCATATGAAGTGGGAGAAAGCGTGACCATTGTGGAAGAAGAGGGGGGCAGATCCTATAGGGGTATTGTGGAACAAATCACAGGTGATCATCTTTTAGTGTGTTGGCAGGAGGAAGGAGAAAGCCACAGAACAATGTATAGCGTCTACGAATTAGATCGTTTTCGTTTTCGCGAAGCGCAGGAAATTATTGCTCAACTCAAGGCTATTGCGCCCGGCTCTATCATCACAGCAAAAAACGGTGAAAAAAAATTAGTGGTAAAAATAGAAGGAGATGAGCTACTGGTTTTTAAAAGAACACCTGATGGAGAAGCAAAAGTGGAGAAGTATTTAAAGAGAGAACTGACTTCACCGCAAAATGTTCGATGGATTGAATCCATTGCCGAACCCAGATACCCTATTGGCCAATGGTTTTACATTGAACGCAATGATGGAGAAAGACATAAAGCAAAAGTGCAGGAATACAACAGGAATGGGGAAGCGCAAATGATATTTCAAGAAGAAGGAAGAGCGGGGCGTCGTGGAGACTGGGGCTATAAATACTACACCATCGAAGAATTGGATTACATCCAGCTAATACAGGCGCAAAGTGACTATCAAAAACAAGATGTGGGCGCACGTGAATGGAATAAGGTGCGTCGCGAGAAGGAAGTAATGGCTGTAGGCGACTTGCACGGAGAATGGGCGGCGTTCATTGGAAACCTCAAAACTTTGAAAATAATTGATGAAGGCGGAAACTGGATTGCCGGACCACGAAAAGTGGTTTTTCATGGTGATATTCTGGCGGATCGTGGCATGGATAGTTTTAAAATCTTGCAAGCCATCGCCAAGTTAAAAAAACAAGCAAGGGGGGCAAATGGCGAGCTTGTTGTATTGGCAGGCAACCATGAGGATTTCGCACTTTCTTATTTGTTGGGTGAATCCTTCGGGGAAAATCCTGCTTACATGATATGTTTCATCAATGGTCATCAGGGGGCGGGACTCATGGAATTTAAACAATTTGGTTCCCGTGATCTTCAAAGAAAATCTGCGGATGAATTTGCAACATGGATGGAGCTGGGCGCTGAAAGACCTAGAATTCTTAAAAAAATGCGAGCAACCCCTCAAGGAATAATGTTGCTGGAACAAATATGCGATCTAAGGCTCGCGGAAATGGCGGACGACTCCCTAATCGTTCACACCAACCCAACCCCGCTGATGATAGAAGAGTTGTTGCATCATGGGGTTAATGGAGTAAACCAAAAATTCCAGGAAGGACTGCGAAAGGCGTTATTTGATGAAGGCACTCCGGATGCTGAATTCTTTAGGCTCAGAAGTGTCTTTTTGGACACTAACAACCGGACTAACTTTACTAATGAAGTATTGGCAAGACGCCTAAGAGAAGAGCTGGGGGTAAACCAAATCCTTTACGGCCACACAGACGAAACAGGCCACGGCAACCCTGTTGACTCAAAAGTAGGCGATAAAGTAGGCGATGTGGTGTTGCTGGTTTCCGTGGATCGCAGTGCCTTTAAACACGGTGAGGATAATGGCCAAAGATCAGTGGCTACAATAAAAAAAGATGGTCACATTTTAAGTGGAGTTCATGCTCAGGATTTACGCGCTGCCGCCTAATTCCCCGTCTGCCTCATCTTCTTGGCTCGGTCGATTTTTTGTTGGACGGCTTTGTGCTGGCGCAGGCGGTTTTGGCGTTCCGCTTCCAAAATATAACTGCTGATCATGTCCTGCACGCGCAGATCCGCGTTGACGCGTATGGTCTTTAAAAAGTCCACGTCCCATTTGAGCGCAGGTTGCTCGCGGAACAGGCGAGTGAGCTGGTTTTTTTGCCCCTGAGAAGTTTTGTAGACGAGCAAACGTTTGGTGAATTCCTGCACACGGGGATCGGCCTCGCTAGCCGCGGCGGGAGGCGTGAACACGAGTTCCGGAGCGCGCGGCGCCACAAAAGCGATGGTGGCTTCCAGGGTGTTTTGGGAAGCTTCCGAAGCTTCTCCCAGCATGGCGAGGAGTTGGGGGTCTTTAAGGAGTTGGGTGCCGGCGTAATCACTGATTTGATTCAGGAGATCGGTTTCTTTTTGGCGCAGAGCCAACACCTGCTCGAGGAGTTGTTTTTGCAGTTGGACGTCGGTCAAAGCCATGATCTGATCCAAAATATCCGTTGTCATCAGGCTGTGTTCCGTGAGCGCGGCCTTGGCGCCTTCAAAATCACCTGCGGTAACAAGTTCGCCGATGTGGCTCAGGCGATCCACGGCATTCTTCAAGCGGACTTCTTCTTTGGCCAGCGGATCTTGGGCAATGAGTTCCTCGGTGGCATTCAGCGCCTCGGTGAGCGCGCGGACGGGGGGATCAGTGGGCAGGGATGCCACGAGCATTTTTTGATTCTGGGTGATTATGCGCTGGGAAATTTCCTGCCGCACCTCTGGCCGCGCCGTTTCCACTAAATCACGAGTGAGATTTTGGTACGTGAGCAAAGACTCCCGGGCCCGGGTGGCATCCCCCTGACCCAAAAGCACCACGGCTTCGTTGAGGCGTTTGTTGGCAATGTCGATTTGCTGTTGGGTGAGGGCGTCATCCCCAAAGCTAAAGGCAACTTGCAGGCGTTCCTTGGCCAATTTGATGGGGTACATCATTTGGCCGGGGAGCACGCCGACGGATCGTTTGAGGGTTTCAAATTCCTGTTCGCGGAGCGCCGTGAGGTGGTTGTGATCGTTTTGGAGATTGGAGGTGATCCAACCTTCCACCCGGTTGGCCGGAGTCATGGGCTTGATGGCCTTGACCAGATTTTTAGCGGTAAATGTGAGGGCGTTGTCGGCCACGACCGTGGTCCGTTCCGTCACGATGCGATCGATTCCAAACGCCTGCACCTGCACATCATTGCGGAAGACTTGGAGGTGGGTGGGTTGGGTCAGATCCGTTGATACGTCAAATGAGCTGTTGAGCGCTTGGACTAAGGCGTCGCGGGTCATCAGGGTAAACCCGGCAAACCCGTCATCGACATTCAATGTTTGCACCCATGCCCGCCCCTGGTGGAGAGACACTTCGATAACCCCCTGGCGGTTGAACGAAGGACTGGGGTAAATTTGACTGATAAGGAGGAGGGAGTTTTCGCCAAGCCGAACTTCCGTTTCATCAAAAAAGTGAACCAACGCCTGGCCGCCGGCATCCACGCGGATTAAATCTCCGGAGGCAACATCAGTGTTGACCATAACCTTGTTCCACGTGAGTTGATCCGCGCGCTTAAGGGTTACGGGGCCGCTGATGATTTTGAGATAGGTGTCTTGAGATGCCGTCACAATTTGGCCGCTATCGACCCAAAAGAGGGTGGAACCAACCGCGAGAACCATGATGAGGGTGGAAACGGCAAAACGGCGTAAAAAGATAAGCCAGCCCGGTTCGGGACGGAGAAGGGCGACGTTGCTCATGAGCCGAACGCGCGCATTCACCAAAAATTCCTGCGAGGGGAAAACGGCGCTCAAACGCTTAAGAAAAGCCAAAAACCATTGCTCATCGCTCTCCAGCTGGATCCGATGCATCAGCCGTTCCTTGGCCGTGCGGGAAAACCGGCGGGAGGGGCTTACCTTGGTCAACCGATGGAGATAATCTTCCAAATGGGTCATAGAGTGCTAGAGCATGGTTTACAACGTAAAAAGAACATTTTTGTTTCAAAAATCTTCCCGTTTTTCCTCGAGAAGCGACCGAAGCTGACGAAGCGCCCGGAATTGGATTGTGCGTACTGTGCCCTCCGGCTTTCCCAAAGTGGCGGAAATATCGCTATTGGGAAGGTCGTTGATGTATTTAAGAACGATGACTTGCTGGTACGCTTCGGGGAGCTTGAGAATGGCCTTGCGCAGACGAATTTCATTGAAACGAACATTCACCTGGAACGCGGGATTGTTGCTGAGGATGGGATCGGCGGTATTTTCATCCATTTCCGCCACCGCGGACCTATGTTTGCGGTAATAATCGCACACGAGATTATGGGCAATGCGAAACACCCAGGCTGAAAATGGGAATTTGCCTTTTTTGTACTTGCGGAGATTTTCCCAAACCTTCAGAAAGGTGTCTTCAGTCAAATCTTCGGCAATCGCCGGCTCCACCCGGTAATAAATGTACCGGTAAATGGGTTTTACGAGTTCATCGTAAATCTGGCCAAACGCGTGGCCATCCCCTTTTTGCGCCTTGAGCACGAGCTCATCAATTTTGGATTGCATGGGCTGTTACATTAACAAACTTTCCCACTGTTTTCAACTGGAAGAAGTCTCCCAAAGATCGCGTGTCAGAGGACCCGGAAGCCGCCAGGCATCTTTCCCTCTTAATTTTTCTGCGCGTTTTCGCCTCAACCATCCGTCGAACAAATTGAGCAAATGCTCTTCGCCAATATAAAAACCAATGCCACCGCGACTGACAAAGGATTTGAGAAAAAACTTAATGAATGTGGAAAGAGGAACGCCAAATTGATTTTTACATTTGGACATGGCCATTTTTTTGAGATCCGGATCCAAGGAAATCAAAAGTTGTGCTGGCTTACTCATGGTTAAAGCGATTAGAAAAATTAAAAAGTGATGATGCCGTTCACGACACGGGTATAATCTTCAGGCATACCTTATTTTATATAAAAAACATATAAAAATCAACAAAAATAGATATTTTTTATATAAATTATGGTATTCAATGCAAAGGATCCTCACCTACCCCGTGGCTACCTCTCAGGCGCAGGACGGTACTAACAATCCTATCTCTTTAAGCGCCTTAAAGCATTTCTTGGTCAATATGCTAAGAAATACACCATTGGTCTTACCTGGGGAGACCCCCTTCCCGCACTTTTCTAAAATGGTCCCTTTTTTGCCTTGTTTTGGTATAAAAACGGACACTT
>JAZDOH010000064.1:0-2216 GCA_043798815.1 Candidatus Peregrinibacteria bacterium
CACTGGCCTACTTTAACCGCTCACTCCGTTCCAATAATTACGTCGTGGAAAAACTGGCAAAACGCAAACTGTTCAATTCCACCGAAGAAGACGAAGAACTGATAGAAGACGTTTTGGGCGAAACCAAACAGGCCATTGAAACGACCAAGATCTATGACCGCATAGTCATAGACACCACAAACACTTTTTCCACCATCATTTCCAACGAGGTAAACCGCACCGTAAAAACGCTCACCTCCATCACAATCATACTCATGATCCCCACACTCGTGGCAAGCATTTACGGCATGAACCTTTCGCTCCCCTACCAGGATTCACCCCACGCCTTCCTGATAGTCATGGGTATTTTGATCATCTCTTCAATTCTTGGGATACTATACTTCTATAGAAGTAAACTTTTCTAGTTCTTTGGTGCGCAAGAGAGGACTTGAACCTCCACGAGCTTAAAGCCCACCACCCCCTCAAGGTGGCGCGTCTACCAGTTCCGCCACTTGCGCATGGGAAAGAAGCCCACCTATTTTAGCGAAACATCTTTAAAGTAACAATATATTATGTTTTAATTGAACCATGAAAAAACAAATCCGTGAACAAATACTATATAAAAGAACACAGCAATCCCCGCGTGATAAAGCGCCGAAAGATAAAAAAATTATTGAAACGATCGAAAAACTGCCTGAATTTCAAAATGCGCAAAATATTCTCATCTATATAGCAATCCACGGCGAAGTGGATCTTTCGCAGCTCTTCAATAAATACAAAGGCAGTAAAAACTTCATTCTGCCGCGTTTAAATCAGTCCGATTCATCTTTAATCCTCTATCACATCAAATCTCTGGACGATCTGGAAAAAGGAACCTTTAGCATTCCGGAACCAAAAGAAGATCTTGAAAAAATTCCCCTCGAAAAAATCGATCTGGCCATAATTCCAGGAGTGGCCTTCGCGCTTGACGGCAACCGTATAGGCTATGGCGGAGGCTCTTTCGACCGGTTGCTTTTAAAGCTCAACTGCACAAAAATTGGGATTGCATATCAGTTCCAGATCGTTGAGAATATCGCGGGCGAAGATCACGATCAAAAAGTCGATCTAATAATAACGGAAGCGAATATCATCCACATTCCAAATCCTTAACCACCATTTTCATGGATATGACATCAATAAAATCGTACGATCCTGTGATCTACGATGCTATTAAACATGAAGAAAAAAGACAGCGTGAAGGAATTGAATTGATCCCTTCCGAAAACTACGTGTCTGTGGCGGTGCTGGAAGCGCTGGGATCTGTTTTAACAAATAAATATTCCGAGGGTTACCCCGGAAAAAGATACTATGGCGGTTGCGAAAACATAGATGTCGTGGAAAGTCAGGCCATTGAAAGAGTTAAACAGCTTTTTGGATGCGATCACGCCAATGTTCAGCCTCTTTCCGGAGCTCCTGCAAATATAGCGGTTTATTTTGGCATACTGGAGCCGGGCGACACCATTCTTGGAATGGATTTGTCTCACGGCGGACACCTCACCCATGGTCACCCCGTAACCCACATGGCAAAAATCTTCAATTTTGTCAGATATCACACCAACGCCGCGGGGGAAATAGACCTCAACGATCTTGAGGCCATGGCCATGCAGCACAAACCAAAGCTGATTTTGGTTGGCTACAGCGCCTACTCCCGCGACATCGACTATATAAACATTAAAAAGATCGCCGACAAAGTCGGCGCCATGACCATGGCCGATGTAGCGCACATAGCCGGACTCATAGCCGCCGGTGAAATGAACAATCCGGTGCCTTACTTCGACATAATTACCTCCACCACCCACAAAACCCTGCGCGGCCCCCGCGGCGGCCTTATACTTTGCAAACAACCTTTCGCCAAAAAAATCGACAAAAGCGTATTCCCGGGTTTTCAGGGAGGCCCGCACGAAAACAACATCGCCGCAAAAGCAATTGCATTTAAGGAAGCCCTCGAGCCGGCATACAAAGATTACGCCAGACAAATCAAAGCCAACGCTAAAATTTTCGAGGAAGAATTCAACAAGCTCGGCTACAGACTAATGTTCGGCGGAACAGACAACCATCTGTTGTTAATCGATGTAACCACCCACGGAATAACAGGTAAGGAGGCCCAGATTGCTCTGGATAAAGCCGGAATCACCTGCAACATGAACATGATTCCAAACGATCCCCGCCCACCACTGGATCCCAGCGGCATCCGTATC
>JAZDOH010000102.1:0-16670 GCA_043798815.1 Candidatus Peregrinibacteria bacterium
AAATAAGTCCAATGCGGCTGAATATTCCTAGAAATACAATCGTCAATTGCCGCAGAGCTGAATTGAGATTCAATGACGATTTTGGAAAATTCAGCTCGGTTGATTAGTTGATCAGGTCGATAATAACCGTCAGGATATCCCTGTACAATGCCCTTTTGCTGTACAAACTCAATGGCTTGTTCATAGGGATGTGATTGAACATCTAAAAAAATAGCCTTAACAGGTAACCACAAAAAAACAGTGCTTAAAACAATAACCAAAAAATAACGAAGAAATTTCATATTCGATTTATCATTTACATCGATTATACAAGTCAACAAGAGAATTTTCCAGTATCCTAAAACAAACTCATCTGCTCCTTGCTCACCGATTTTTCGGCTGGCGTCAGTTTTTTAAGGCGACCTAAAAGACTCTTCATTTCCATCGCCTCTAAAAAGCGTTCCAGGCCTTTAAAATCAAACGAAGAAAAGGCGGCGCGTTCCAGATCCAGTTCACAGGGGGCATCCGTGACGATTTGGGTCAATGAGCGGGCGAAATAAGCGTCTTCCCTTCCTTTTTCAAGTTTCTCGCGCATGCGTGGGGCGATTTCCGGCAAATGGCCATAAATCCCATCCAAGGTGCCGTAACGGCTCAGCAGCTCCGCGGCTCCCTTGGGGCCAATGCCCTGCACGCCCTTGATGTTGTCGGACGCATCCCCCATCAGAGCTTTAAAGTCCACGATCTGCTCAGGATAAACCCCGTATTTTGCAAACACCTTTTCCCGGTCGTACAACATCGGCTCTTTGTAACCTTTGTGAGGGAAAACCACATGCACGCGCGGAGTGATCAATTGCAGGGCATCCATGTCGCCGGTCACCACAAAGCTTTCCAGCCCTTCTGCCGCGGCTTTTTTGGCCAGGGTGCCCATCATGTCATCGGCCTCAAAACCTTCTTTAAAGGCCATAGGAACGCCCCAGCATTGGAGCATTTCGCGGATGCGGGGAATTTGCGCATACAAATCGTCAGGAGCTTTTACGCGTGTCGCCTTGTACCCGGCGTGCGCCTCATGGCGAAAGGTGGGGGCGCGTTCGTCGAATGTCACCACCAAATAATCCGGCTTTTCCGCCTCGAGGATATTGAAAACCATACTGCAAAACCCAAAAAGCGCGTTGGTGGGCTCCCCCGAGCGGGTGGTGAGCTTAGCTTGGATCGCGTAAAACGCCCGATGGATCAAATGATTGCCGTCGATGATCACCAGACGTTTTTCCCCTTTATTCTCTTTTTTTTGCATCGCAGATATGCTATAATAATTAGATTTAAAATTCAAAAAGAAATGATGGAAGCAAAATTCACGCCGGCCTACGACAACAAGATTTACCAAAAGTACAGCGCTAAGACAATCCAGAATAAAGAAAAAAACAAGATCTCGTTTTTGCAGGATCTGGATTTGCCTTACAACAAAAAAGTGCCCCTCATCATCATCAGTTATCCCCTGACCGATAAAAACCAGGTGGGTCTGATTTTGGATGTGATGAACGGAATGATCGAACAGCCAGTGCAGCTCGTCATCGCGGGAATCGGGACGGAAAAATTCCAAAAAGCATTCACGGACTTGGCCGAAAAACATTCCAAAAAAGTGGCCATTCTCCCGGACGACATGGAAAATAAACGAAAAATGTATGCGGCGGCGGATATGCTGCTCGCCTCGTCCGACAGCGCCGACTGCGAGGATGAATGCAAAAACGCGATGACATATGGCGTCATTCCCGTAATGCCTTCGACAACCTTTGCGGAAGATTACGATCCCGTGCGAGAACGTGGCAATGCTTTCTTTTATCCCAAATCCAGCGCCTGGGGATTCTTTGCGGCGTTTGTACGGGCACTCGAAAACTTCCGTTTCCCTTACGACTGGAAAACGATTCAGGTGAACGCGATGGAAGCATTAGCGTAACGAACTGCCGCCGGGGTAAGAGCTTGTGCCACCTCCTGTATTGCCGGATCCGACGATTTTATTGACCAAGTCGTTCATCAGTACAGAGATCTTTTGCCATGTGATCACGCTGAGCAGATCAAACCCGAAAATCAGACCGACGATTTTGATAATGGTGACCGATAAAATGGTTACGATGAGTCCGATGATCGCGTAACGAATGGTGTGCACGGCCTGTTTGATCTTTTCTTCCTGCCCCCCCGAAAGGATGAACGAAATGCCTCCCACGAAAATGTAAAACACCGAAAGAACTCCGGCTAGAATGATCGCAATGGCAACTGCCAAGTTGGCGATATCAATGATATCGAACTGCGCGGTGACCATTATGGGTAATGTAGGCGTCATGAGGAGCGAATTTAAACCTCCAAATCCTCATCCATAATACTCTTTCCTTTCGCGCTGTCATCCTCGAGTTCTCCGCCCATCACCTCCCCTCCTTCGGGCTCTACGATCTTCATGTTCACGCGGGCATTGCTCTTGGAACCAATGACACGTAGCAGAATTCGAATGGATTTGGCGGTTTGCCCCCCCTTGCCAATCACCTTGCCCATGTCTTCTTTAGCGACCTGGAGCGTCAAAAGCACACCCATATCATCAACGGTGCGGGTGACCGTGACTTTTTCGGGCTTGCTGACAATCGACTTAACAACGTACTCGACAAAATCCTTATCTGGACCGGTTGAAATATCATCAGCCATAAGATATAAAGTTAAGAATTAAGGGAAATTTATTTAACGGGAGTGGCAGGAGTTGCTGCCGGAGCGGCCTCGCCTGCTTCCTTCTTTTTGCGATCCGGCATGGGATCAATGTACGATTCCATGTTTTTGACCCCCTTTCCTTTAAGAAGCCGAGCGAGCGTGCTTGAAGGTTGGGCTCCTTTCTTGATCCATTCAGTCAATTTTTTCTCATCAATCGAAAAGACCTTTGGGGTTACCAAAGTGTCGTACCGACCCAGAAGATCCAGGTAAGCGGCTTTTACTGAAGAAGTATGTTCGGTGACAACAATGCGATACACGGGCCGATTTTTTCTTCCAATACGCTGGAGACGAATCTTGAGCACGAAGAGGTTCTGGATAAAAAGTTAAGGACGCTAAACGTCATTTCCGATTAGCGAGCAGAATCCTAATCAAGTTTCATTGGTTTGTCAAATCTTTTGTGCGGATTTGTTTGATGGTGGTCGCCCCGTACTGGATTTTAAGCTCTTCCAAAAGCTTGGGGGAAATGCCCCGCACCTCCTGCGCCAATGACGCGTGCTCTACCCCCACCCACAAAATAGCATTCTGGAATTTCAGCGGGCGCACCGAGTTGGGGTCATCGATGAAATGATGATGAAAAAACTTTTGAGCATGAAACAAAACCTGGGAAGCCCGGCTTTCGCCGCCCAATTGATACTGATGCAGCCTGCGTTGGACAATGTCAGATAATTTTTCCATACAATTCAAGAGTTTTTTTAGCGGTGGTTGACCATTCAAATTGCTTCACCCGTTCAAACCCCCGATTGATCAGGCGCTGACGCACGGAAGCATCGGTGGCAAGCAATTGCATTTTCTGCTTCATATCCTCGATGTTTTTGGGGTCAAAGTAAAGCGCATTGCCTTCGCCGCATATTTCGGGAATGGCCGCGGCGTTCGACGTGATCACCGGCGTTCCAACCGCCATGGCTTCGAGCGGCGGAAAACCAAACCCTTCATAAAACGAAGGAAACACATAAGCCAGCGCGTGCCGGTAAAGCGCCGCCAAATCCCCTTCCGCCACAATGCCGGTGAGTTTGATGTAATCTTTAAGTTCAAGCTCTTCAATCGTCCGGGGGATTTCCGGGTAACTGGGATTGAATTTGCCCGTGATGACCAGATCGTACTGATGGCCGGTTTCTCCATTGAACGCGGCAAAAGCCCGAATCATGCCCGCCACGTTTTTATGCTCACGCCACACACCCGTGTAAAGGAAGTAAGGCCGCTGAAGCCCCAGTTTTTGCATGAGTTCCGTCCGCGGAGTGATGGCAGCCCCGCTGAACTGAGGAGAAATGCCATGGTAAATCACCTCGATCTTTTCAGAGGGTAAACCCAAAACATTCATCAGATCTTTTTTGGTGTGTTCCGAAACCGCGATGATTTTTTTTGCTCGTCGCGTCACGCTTCGGATCACCGCGTGGTAAGCCAGTCGATGCAACAACGTGTTCATGCGTTTCCCCGGGAAAAAATGGAGTGTGAGATCATGAATGGTGACGATAAAAGGCCGTCGATACAACAGCGGTGCATTAAAATGAGTGAAATGCATCAAATCCAGATTGGCCTGATTCAAAACACGCAAAAATCCCGTTTGCTCCCCCCAGGAGTAATGGGGAAAATCCGCCAGCACCTTGCTGAATTGCGATGAGGGCAGAGAAAATGAGTCGAAATTGTCCTTGCGCAAAAACACCACATACTGGTGAGGAGATGGAAGCTCCGCCAAATGATGGATGAGCTCGTGCGTGTAACGCCCGATCCCGGTAAAATGAACTCCAACCATCCGTGCGTCAATGCCGATTTTCATAGTGACATTCTAGCATGAATTGTGCTATAATATATAGATAAAAAATGAACCCCAATCGTGAGCACATTCGCCGGCACGCGCATCGGCATCACAAACGGTATTTAAAGCTCCGGGAATTGTTAAAATACGCCCCGGCGCCGGAAAACGTGTGGCCGATTTTTCTTAAAACCGTCCTGATCGCCTTAATCGCTTTTGGCATTTATTCAAATTGGGGCCGGATCACCGACGCCCTCACCCCTGAACCGCTGCCTCCCCCACCACAAACCCATGGCTTTAAAACGGGAATGAAGGCCGCGGAAAAAGTAAACGAGCAAGCCGGAAAAGAATATTTAAGCTTTTTAACTTCCGTTCGAACCTTCGGCAGCCTGGAAGGCGTTAAAGGAACATGGTTGTTCGGACATCGGCCAAAAGTCGAACTGGCTCAAGTTCAGGGGATTGTTCAAAGCATCAAAACAACAACTGATTTGAGTACCGGGCAATTTTTAACAACCTTTCCCTTGGCCAAAGCTGATGGAAGCAGCAAAAGCGTGCTGGCCACCTATTACCTGGGAGAAAAAACCGACACCCTCACGTCCACACTCCAAAATGACGCCAAGCTTTTGGGGCAAATGAACAATGCGCTATCGGTCGACTTGTTCGCCTACCTGAATCAATCCCCAAGCCGCGCCGACGCCCTGCAGGGCTATTTAAATTTACTCAAAGCCCTTCAGCAAAAAACCAATCTGAGAATTTCCCAATTGGGCTCTGTCGTCACATTCCTTTTCGGGAATTCTCAGGCGCAGGAAACACAAATCCAGGCCAGTGAGCAAAAATTCTTTGAACAGCTAAGTCTGATGAACGGCCCAAATGCCGAAGAAGAACTCAGTAAATTCGTCGGTTTGCAAAGTGATCAAACGGAAATCCGCGCCAAGCTGGGCGCCTACCAAAGTCTTAAAAACTACTATCTGTTTTTTGCTCCGAAACTCGACAATCTCATCCAAGCCATTGAAGCCAATCGTGATGCCCTCATTGCCGGAGTAAAAGTAACTGAAATCCAAAACATTACCTTGCCGCTGATCCTCCGACAGAAGTAAACTAACGGCATGAAAACGGGTCTATTCATCGGCCGCTTCCAACCGTTCCACCTCGGACATCTTTCCGCGATCAGACAAGCGCTCGAAGCCGTGGATTTTTTGCACATTGGCATTGGCAGCGCGCAGGAAAGTGGAACCGAAAAAAATCCCTTCACCGCGGAGGAGCGCGCGGAAATGATCGCAAATTCCCTCGCGGAAACCGGCATACCACGCAACCGATTCGACATAACGCCTATTCCGGACATCAACAATAACCCCGCCTGGCCCGGTCATGTGCGCAAGTTGATTCCGGATGGTTTCACGGTGGTTTTTGTGGGCGAACCCAATGCCCTGGTACGCGAACTGTTTGAAAAATACGACAACGCGAAAATTGTAGTTGTAAAGAAAGAAATCGATATTTCCGCCACCGAAATCCGCAAGCGTATACGGGAAAATAGGGATTGGCAAAAAAACATTTCCACGGCGACAGCAAAAATCATAGCCAAATCAATCACCGGAATCGAGTAATCCTATTCCAACCAGCACATACACCATTATCAGCGGATACAGGAGTGAGTTCACAAAAAAGGAGTGCACCAAAAGGCCGGTGAAGCTCGCGAGCAAGCCAGCGTTGAGAAAGCTTGCGAAGTCTGTTTTTTTGAGAATTCGCCGAAGCGCGATAATGGTGGCCGTAAAACCGATGCTCATGTACGCTAGCAGCCCAAAAATCCCTGTGGTGGCCCATAGGGTTAAAAGCGAACTATCTGATCCGCCCGCATCATGATCCGAAAGGAGCGCGTATCCACGCTGATTCATTTCATACGCGTAACGGTTGTAGCCGATGCCGATCCACGGATGATTCTGAATCAGTTCTACGGCATGACTCCAACTTTCCAGGCGCAGCTGAGCAGTGGGATCTAAGGCGTACTGGGAATCCAGGCCGATGAATACTTTGGCGGATTCCCACCCCTCTCCTACCCGTTCCTGAACGCGCGGAGAAACGGCAAAACCGATCAGGGCAAGCAAAATTACAGCAACCAATAGTTTGCGGGATTTAAAAAATGCCAAAAGAGCGATGGTGGCCAAAATGGCCAAATACGCGCTACGGGAAAAGGTTAAATAAGTGGCGGCCAATCCAAAAAGCGAAAAAACGGCTAAAATCAGCCATCGCCGATCCGCCTGACGGCGCAGATAAATCATGAGCGCGAGCGTAGGCCCCAAAATAAAGGCGAAATATCCACCGACAAAATTCGGATCAAACCAAGTGGAAAGAAGGCGGCCGATATGCGGATCCCACCCCTTCAGATAAAGTCCTAATTCCAAAAAGCTGGGGAAGAAATAGAGCTGTAAAAAGCCCAGCGCCGCAATCAGCGCCAAGCTAAAAAGCATCGAGCCAAGAATGATTTTGAGTATCCGTTTCAAATCTCGCTGCAAAAGGTCGTAGACAATGAGCGGAAGTAGTAAATACAATCCAAACCGACCCAGATAACTGCCAGCCACCACCATCTCTTTCCACGGAAAACGAAACCAGTTGAGAAGGTAGGTAAAAACCAAAACCGCTATAAAAACCAACATTATCTTCCCAATTTTTCCCAAACGCAATACGCGATCGTTTTTAAGCTTATCTAAGCCCCAAAGTACCAAAAAAACAGGGAGAAGAATATCGGTTGGCAAAAGCTCAACCCCAAGAACGGGTAGGCGCCACAATTCCCCCGTCACCGGTGCCAGCAAGATCAATCCCAAAAGAGCAGGTAGAAGCTGATTCATTCTGGGTTCAGTTTAGGTATAATACTCCCGTCATGCAAATCGATCGGAAAACATGTCAGGCGGAGCTGGAAAAATACGGACTCATTCCTAAAAAGTATCATGGGCAGGTTTTTACCGTGGATGGAGAGCTGATTGATCAATTTATTGATACAGTAAAGAGTCTTTACCGCCCAGGGACAAAGATTGTGGAAATTGGCGCTGGATTGGGTTACATAAGCCAAAAACTCGCAGAAAATTTTGATGATATTGATTGCCTGGAGATCGATGAAAACATGATTTCCATACTGAACAAAAAATTTGAACGATTTAAGAACACAAAAATTATTCAAGAAGACATTTTAAACTACAATACCTCCTCTCAAGAGTACCTACTGGTCGGCAATATTCCTTTTCATATTTCAGGTCGTCTTTATCGACGATTTATGTCCGAAGAAAAACACAAACCTTATGGCATGGTTTTTATCACAGACAAACAATATGCGAACACCCTAATGGGCCAACCTCCTCGTTGCTACCGCGTCAGTTTGCAGGCTCAAGCTTACGGTGATATTAAAATCGTAGCGGATGTGCCGCCTAGCGCCTGTTATCCCGAGCCTAAAGTGATGAGCTGCATCATGAAAATCACCCGCAACTCAACTCCCCTGCCCAAAAACTTCTGGAAGGTGGTAAATTACCACTTTGAAAACTTTCCAACCAAAGAGATAAAAAGCCCAAAAACAATGAACCTTCAAGGTTGGATTAAGTTGGCCGCGAGCGAGCCGGGATTTTGAATTTTCGCAGCGGAGATGTTTGAGGAGGTCCGGTGACCACCGGACCGACGAGTTTCGACGCAAAAAAATTCAAGAACCAGCGAGCGACCTTAAAACGGCAAATCTTCCGGCTTAATTTCACTCTCGTAATTGATCGCTGGCACAGAGGTTGGATTTTCAGGAATGACCTGACCAAGGGTCACATTGGTTTGCGCGATCAGATCGGGGCCGCCCAATTCTTCATCGTGAACTCCTAAAGCCAGGCAACGATCGGCGATGATTTCCGTAGCATAGCGTTTTTGGCCTTCGGGTGTTTCCCAACTGCGGGTTTGCAGACGTCCGGCCACATAAACTTTGCGGCCTTTTTTGAGGGATGAGGCGATATCTTTTGCGAGCGCGCCCCAAGCGACGACGTTGTGAAATTCGGTTTTTTCCTGCTCCTGGCCCGAACGATCCTTCCAACTGTAATTGGTGGCCACTCCGAAATTCACCACGGAATCCCCGTTGGGAGTTTGCCGCAGTTCAGGATCGCGGGTAGCATTGCCCACCACTTCAGCCTGATTTAAACCGCCGGAAATCTTGGAACCAGAGGGCAAAGCGGGATGTTCCATCTTAGAATCAAGCATAATGAGCTCATCCGCTGTGACGCGGGTTTTGTAGCGTTTTTGACCCTGTTGATCCTGCCATTCATCGGTTTGAATGCGGCCGGAAACATAAACCTGGCTCCCCTTCTTTAAATACCGGCCGGCAATGTCTGCCAAACCGCGCCACACTACCACGTTGTGATAAGACGTGCTGAGCTGGGGCTGACCGGCGGTGTTAGTAAAAGCGACACGAGTCATTACGTTCAAATCCCCCACCGTTTGTCCGGCAGGAGTTTGGCGTATTTCTGGAGCAACCGTAAGGTGGCCGATGATTTGGGCGCGATTGAGTGCGTACATGTTGTTGGATTTAAGGACTAAAGTAAAAAAAAGATACCGTTTCCACGCGTAAAAGGCAAATCAAATGTTTGACCATAATTTTAAAATATGTTATAATATAAAAAAGTCGATAAAACAAATCTCATGCTTCAAATGCTCTTGTTCATAGGCCTAACGGTTTTCATCGTAAGCGGCATCAGCGCCCTGGCGCGCGTTAAAAAGGTGCACATGGGAACGCTATTGGGTTTGTTTGCGCTTGGAATGGCTTTTTCTACTCCTTTTCTACTCGTGGAACATTGGGGGGAGCATTTCAAATTTTACGTGGTGATTATTGCGTTCCTCACAATTGAATTTTCATTGTTAGTCCTGGAGCATCACGTGAAGTTTTTGCATGATTTGATTCACCACAACGTACGACACTTGCGAATCGTGAGCTTCATCGTGATAGGAGTCGGCTTTACCTACACTGAAGTCGCTTACGCCCTCCTCAATCACGTCGCGGGAGAAGGAGGTCTTGCGACTCAACTTATTTTTAGGACAACATTCGGTGTGTTCATTCACACTGTGCTTACATCGCTTTCTTCACTCTCTAGCGCTGGAGCCGCTCTCGCCGAAAATGCCCTGGAAGAGGTCTTCCGGTTTTTAAACTATTACGGGCGTATTGCTTTTTTGAGCTTTGCTCATTATTTGTACATTTTTTTCAGCGAAAAAAACTCCCTGTTCATCTTGCCATTTATCACGTTCAACTTGGTATGCTTTTTTTGGGCAAAAAGGTATTTGGATAAAAAGCGTGGTGCACTTCCTAGCTAACGAAGAAATGCGTCAAACGCAGTATTTTATCAAGACAAGGTCCTGGCGTCGTCCTACTCTACCACCCCCCAAAGAGGGAAGTACCATTGGCGAAGAGCGGCTTAACTTCTGTGTTCGGGATGGGAACAGGTGTGACACGCTCTCTATAAACGCCAAGACGCTGTCTTGATTTATTAGCATAAACTGCCAGTCAAAGCTCATTGAATTAGATAAAAAGTCAATCGGTCGGTTAGTACATCTCGGCTCCACCCCTCGCGGGGCTTCCACCTGATGCCTATCAAAGAAGTAGTCTACTTCAGACCTAATGGGGAAAATTGTCTTGGGGATGGCTTCCCGCTTAGATGCTTTCAGCGGTTATCGCAACCCAACATAGCTACCCTGCAATGCCGCTGACGCGACAACAGGTACACCAGAGGTTGGTTCACTCCGGTCCTCTCGTACTAGGAGCAAACACCCTCAATTTTCCTTCAACTACGACAGGTAGAGGCCGAACTGTCTCACGACGTTCTGAACCCAGCTCACGTACCGCTTTAAATGGCGAACAGCCATACCCTTGGGAGCTTCTCCACCCCCAGGATGCGATGAGCCGACATCGAGGTGCCAAACCAGGCCGTCGCTGTGGGCGCTTGGGCCTGATCAGCCTGTTATCCCTAGAGTAACTTTTATCCGTTGAGCGACACCCCACCCACGTGGTCGACCCGTTAATTAAAACAAGTCAAGGTGCCGGATCACTTTCGCCTGCTTTCGCACCTGCTCGGGTTGTAGCCCTCACAGTCAAGCCCGCTTATGCGAATACACGATCGGCTTGATTTCCATCCAAGCCTAGCGGACCATTGCGCGCCTCCGTTACATTTTAGGAGGCAACCGCCCCAGTTAAACTACCTACCAAACACGGTTCTCGCCCCTGATAATGAGGCAAGTTAGAATCAAAATAAATCCAGAGTGGTATTTCAACGTTGACTCCACTCCGGCTAGCGCCGGAGCTTCAAAGTCTCCCACCTATCCTACACAAGAGCCATCTCGATTCAATGTCAAGCTGTAGTAAAGCTTCATAGGGTCTTTTCGCCTTGCCGTAGTTAATCGGCATTTTTACCGATACTGCAATTTCACCGAGTCTAGCGTTGAGACAGTCTCCAGAGAGTTGTACCATTCGTGCGGGTCGGAACTTACCCGACAAGGAATTTCGCTACCTTAGGACCGTTATAGTTACGGCCGCCGTTCACCAGGGCTTGGATTCAGGGCGTAAACCCCTCCTCGTGACCTTCTGGCACTGGGCAGGCATCAGCCCCTATACTTCACCTTACGGTTTAGCAGAGACCTGTGTTTTTGATAAACAGTCGCCTGGAGTCTTTCGCTGCGGGTCCGGTAAACCGGACCAGTCCTTATCCCGAAGTTACGGACGCTTTTTTGCCGAGTTCCTTAACGCTAGTTTTCTCGATCACCTTAGAATTCTCATCCCGCCCACCTGCGTTGGTTTATGGTACGGTCGGCTCTGTGCCTCGCTAGAAGATTTTCTTGTCAGCTTGGGTCACGGGAATCACCCACCTTGCGGCGGGCATTTTGCATTGTGTATCAGGTGTGACTCCGCGCGGATTTACCTACGCGAATAAACCCTCAACACTTGCACCTACCATGTTCAATGGGTAGGCCCCCATTACCATGCTGCGTCCCTCCTTTGCTAGCTCGCTCTGTCTAGTCCCAACTTCAGAGATAAACTTGCGTCTACCTCAAAAGGATCGGGCATTCGACAAAGTCCGCTTGGGCGGCACAAAACCGGTACAGGAATATTAACCTGTTATCCATCGGCTACGCTTTTCAGCCTCGCCTTAGGACCGACTAACCCCACGTCGATTATCGTTGCGTGGGAAACCTTGGGCTTTCGGTGTGCTGATTTTTCATCAGCATTCAAGTTACTCATGCCAACATTTTCACTTCCTGTCACTCCATCGAACCTTACGGTACGACTTCATTGCAGACAGGAACGCTCCTCTACCACGTCATCGATAAAATCGATGACATTCGCTGCTTCGGTTATAAGTTTGAGCCCCGTTGTATTTTCGGCGCGAGATCGCCCCCGACAAGTCGGGGAATAGACCAGTGAGCTGTTACGCACTCTTTAAAGGAATGGCTGCTTCTAAGCCAACCTCCTGGTTGTTTGAGCAATCTTACATCCTTTGCCACTTAACTTATATTGGGGACCTTAGCAGACGATCTGGGCTGTTTCCCTTGCGACGATGGCACTTGGCTGTCACCGTCTGACTCCCGAGATAAATTTGTCGGTATTCGAAGTTTATTAAGGTTTGGTAGACTTATTTCGCCCCCTAGCCTTTATAGCGCTCTACCTCCAACAAACAATGACTCGAGGCTAGCCCTAAAGCTATTTCGAGGAGAACCAGCTATCTCCGGGTTCGATTGGCATTTCACCCCTATCCACAGGTCATCGCAGAATCTTGCAACATTCACGCGTTCGGCCCTCCCCCGCCATTTACGGCGGGTTCAGCCTGCCCATGGATAGCTCACCCGGTTTCGGGTATAGTGCATCGGACTGACTAGTGACTACATTCTGACCGCCACGATTTTCAAGGATTAGGCTGCGACGGCAACCTTGGCGACCTTGTCGGTCTTTTTAGAGTCTTGATTCTCTAAAATAGATTCATTCAGCTTATAAAGCTGTTTGCTGCAGATCTCATACTCCTCGTAAAAGCGTTGATACGCTTTGTCTGGGAGCAGATCGAGATCATGCAAGAAATCCAGATCCATTTGAATGGTTCGGATCACATCCCTCGCCCGGAAATTGAAGAATCGTTTGGCTCGCGCAGTCCTTTGGGAAAAGGATTCCGCAATGTTGGCCAGAACGCTCCGGACGGAGGTTTCAAGCTGATGGCGCAGATGAGGCGCCAGTTTGGGTAGATCTTCCATCGTGTGATGGAGATCCACGGCCACTTTGTAGGCCCGTTGATAAACATTTAAATCTTTGTAACTCATAATAATTCAGGTTAATACTAAAATTCTTAATAAAAAATTGGAAACCTTTGGAAATCGCTACAGAGCGATAGGCTCAGAGGTTTTACAAAGTGGCGATCAGAATGTAGTCACTAGAACGCGCTATTCGCACTCGCTTTCGCTACGGCTCCGGGTTTTAACTCCCTTAGCCTTGCCCGATACAGCTAACTCGTTGGCTCGTTCTACAAAAAGCACATGGTCACCCCAACTTGCGTCGGAGCTCCCATTCTTTAAAGGCATATAATTTCAGAGTCTATTTCATCCCCCTGTTCGGGGTGCTTTTCACCTTTCCCTCACGGTACTAGTCCGCTATCGATCACTTTGCCTATTTAGCCTTGGAAGGTGGTCCTCCCAGGTTCAGGCCAGATTTCACGTGTCCGACCCTACTCAGGAACATCCTAGGACTGATTATTGATTTTGCTTACGGGACTATTACCCTCTGTGGTGGTCCTTTCCAGGTTCCTTCAACTATCAAAATCAGATCCATGTTGGAGTCCTACAACCCTCCGCCGAAGCGGAGTTTGGGCTGCTCCCCGTTCGCTCGCCGCTACTAAGGGAATCTCAATTGATTTCTTTTCCTTGGGTACTAAGATGTTTCAGTTCTCCAAGTATCCTCTTCCCAACCTATGAATTCAGTTGGGAGTCTCCAATCATAACATCGGAGGGGTTTCCCCATTCGGAGATCTCCGGGTCAAAGCCTGCTTAACGGCTCACCGAAGCTTATCGCAGTTATCCGCGTCCTTCATCGGAGCAAAGTGTCAGGGCATCCATTATATGCCTCAATGTAACTTGATATCTTATTCAATGAACATTTAACTAGCAATTGCTGCTAATAAATGTGCTGCTATCTTTACTAATGACTAACCGGTGTTTTAAAGGAGCAGGTGTGCGGAGTAAAAAAAAGAGTGGCTTCACGCACACTCTTAAGGTCTTTATAGGATCCCGCGGCGACGGGATAAAAACATCAAGAGTATTCGTGAGGCAAAATGAGCATAAATGGGATCGAACGAAAGTTAAAGATTAAGTCACTAAAAGATCTTCCCACTTCCCATATTCACCTTAAAAGCTCATCTATATTATTTATTATCCAAGGAAAGTCAAGAAAATTGTTGAAGTTTTTTTGATTCCCCCGTTTAACGGGGGAAAAATCACTTGACCGAACCAAAAAACGATTTTAAAAATCCTCCAAACAAAAAATCCATGGCACCAGTCATGATGGTGAGTGAAAGGAAAAAAAGGAAGAGGGCAAAAAAGAGCAAAAACGTATAGGTGCCTCCGGGGCCAAAATACCGCTCAGCCCATTCCACCTGTCCCATAAAGTGCTTGATGGGGGCACGGTAAATAATGATGAGAAAACTGCCGATGATGCCGATGATACCCACAACTATTTGCATAACAATTTCATTGTACCAGATTCGCTTCACTGCTAAAATAAATTTAACAATTTATAATATAAACACAAAAAACATTATGGAAAATGCCTTACCTATTGCAGCCATCATGGGTCCCATTTATTTGGTGTTCGGTCTATCAGTGCTTTTTTACGTTCCTTCCTGGCTCAAAATCACCAAAAACTGGGCAGACAATCATTATGTACTCTTGCCTTGGGCGTTCACGAGTTTGGTTCTTGGGCTGACCGTGACGAACTTATATAACGTGTGGAATTGGGACGTGTGGCTGATTGTGACAGTAACAGGCTGGCTCTTGCTTTTAAAACCCGTGTTTTATCTGCTTGCCCCCGGTGATTGGACAAAAAAATGCGTTCACCATTGCGCGACTACCAATTGGATGTATTTTTGGAGCCTGGTGATGATCGTAGCCGGCGCCGTTCTGAGTTATTACGTGTATTTAGTATAAGTGCCTTTGCTCCTTAAAAAACCCTTCGTCTTAGTGTGGAGGGTTTTTTAGTGGTGGAGTTGAGGGGATTCGAACCCCTGACCTCCTGCTTGCAAAGCAGGCGCTCTAACCAGCTGAGCTACAACCCCATGATCAAAGGGATATTAACGAATTAGGTTGATTCTCGTCAACGACATTGACAAACGGCATCAAATCAAATAGAATCACTTACTTTCATTAATTTGACTCTTTTGATGCGCTTTTCTTTTTTACGCGGAGCCTTTGTGGTGGCAGTCATCATTCTGTCATTGGGAACCCCCTTCGCTCGAGCGGAGGAAAATGAATGGATTAGAATAACGGCAAAAACGACAGAGGTGCGAAGCAACCCAGACTTAAAATCCAAAAGTCTTTTTACTCTGTACGAAGGTATGCAGGTGCCATTTGATGAAGTCAAAGTCACTCCGGAAGGATTTTGGTATTCTTTTAAAATTAGAAAATCGACGTACTGGATCCAAGGCGAAATCAATGGTGAATTCCAATTCAAAAGAGTAACGGAGGAATTGCCACGCATCATCGACAGTTATGGAATTTTAAATCAACCTCATCGCTTTGTGGCAAAGCTCGTAAAATATTCAAGTGCAGCCGAAGGACGGCTGGAAACCTATGAAAAAATAGAAGGGGAATACGTGCTCAGCAACGTGTACCCGGTCACCTACCGGCGCGAAGGAAAGAAGACGGATTATGCAGACTTGCGCACCGTGGGTGGGCCAGTGATTCGTTATATGTATCGCACCATGCAAACCGGCATGAAGGGGCGAGATCAAAGCGAACGCGAGTTCGGAGCTTTTAAAATCAGTTACCCCATGCCGCACGACGCGTTGCCGCATTTTTTGGAAGGGCGCATGGGATTCGCGAGCTACAACATGATTCCTGTGATCAACTGGTTGAACGACCTCTTAATCCCCCACCCACACAGCCTGATGGGTGCGGACATTTTGATTCACACCGCCCGCAAAGGATCCCGCGGTTGTATAAATGTGGAAAATGAACAAATGAGCATGCTCTACTACGACGATTTGGCCGCAGAAAATGACCACGAAATCATTCCATTAGTGATTTACGATGAAAATGTGGAAACACCATCGATAGGAGAATTCTTTTAGTGACCAGATCAAGATTTCAACTCTGAACAGAGAGATTGATTTTTCATGGTATTTATGATAGAATATTAAGACAAATATTAATTAAAATTAATATGCTTAATATGCCTAAAATTTCTAAAAAACAATACCCATTGCTCTTAACCCTTGTAATTTCCATCCTATTGCTCGGGCTTTCTTCTATTGCCATTGTAAAAGCTTTTATTAGTAACGGAGGGAATGCTACAGATGTAATTGGCCAGACAGATGTAGATACAGGTCTAATTACTTATACTAAACATGGTGCAAATAATGGGCCAAAAAATAATGGTTTTGATTCAGCTAGTTATATTGCTATTGATACAACTAATCATCGCCTTTTTGTGTCAGATTATGAAAACAATCGTGTATTAGTTTTTAATTTAACTGTTGGCAATACATTACCTGACTATGTAGCTGATAATGTTTTAGGACAAATTGATTTTACAAGTGGTAATAATAGTTTAACTCAAAGCACATTTAATAGGCCTCAAGGTTTAGCTTATGACAGTACGGGAAATCGTCTTTTCGTTGCGGATTCTGAAAATAATCGAGTATTAGTTTTTAATTTGACTGATGGCATTACTAATGGCGAAGCCGCTATGAATGTTTTAGGGGCAAGTAGTTTTACCAGTTGGGGTGGAGGCATTACTCAGAGTAAGTTTTACCTTACAGGGTTAACTTATGATGGCGTGAGCGGCCGACTTTTTGTAGCAGATAATATAGGCGCTCGTGTGCTGGTTTTTGATGTCGCTAGCATTACAGATGGTGAAAATGCGGTGAATGTTTTAGGGCAGATTGATTTTACTAGTCTAGGTGTAGCAACTACACAGAATAAATTAAATGAACCAAAT
>JAZDOH010000111.1:0-2521 GCA_043798815.1 Candidatus Peregrinibacteria bacterium
TTGTGCTGTCTGTACGAAACGGCTGTCCGCGTTTTCGCAAGAACTCTAGGATTTCCTTTTTGGTCGTATCCAGCAGGGGACGGAGGAGTTTCCCGCGCTGAAGTTGCATGCCGGCCAGTCCCCGCGGGCCCGCCCCACGCAACAGATGCATGAGCACCGTTTCCATCTGATCGTCCCGGTGATGGGCCACCGCGATACAGTCAGCTCGGAAACGCTTGCGCGCGTTTTCCAAAAATTCATACCGGATTTTCCGCGCGTTATCTTCCAAATTTCCGTGCCGCGGAATCTCCGCTTTTTCAATCACATACGGGACGCGAAGTTTTTGGGCAAAGTTTTTAACGAATTCGGCGTCCGCATCGCTCTCATCTCCGCGCAACCTATGATTCAAATGCGCCACGATCACCTCGTATCGGAGTTCTTTGAGCGCCAACGCCAGCGCCACGCTATCCGCCCCGCCCGAAACTCCCACGACGACGCGTTTGAAAGAGGCAAGCTGCCGAAGAGTTTTTTGAATTTGGAGGAGCATTAATGCAAAAATGCTCTGGTTCCCGTGAATACCATTGCAATACCGAATTTATTAGCGGCGTCGATCACTTCCTGGTCGCGCTTACTGCCTCCGGGTTGAATGATGGCGGTTATTCCGGCGGCGTGGGCGGCTTCGATGGAATCAGCGAATGGGAAGAAGGCATCGGAGGCTAGGACAGCTCCCTTTTGGCGGCCATTGGCTTTTTTGATCGCGATTTCCACGGAATCCACCCGGCTCATTTGTCCGGCGCCGATGCCTACTGTCATTTGGCTTTTCGCAAACACGATCGCATTCGATTTAACATGTTTTACTACAGGCCAGGCGAACAGCATGTCCCGGAGCTCTTCGGCAGAGGGCTGTTTGTTGGTTACTATTTTCAGATCATTTTTAGTTATTCGCTTTGTGTCGAGATCCTGTACCAGCAATCCACCGGACACTTTCCGATAGGTTTTATAGGCGGCATCCGGCCCAATCTTCCCTGTTTCCAGAACTCGCAAGTCGGGTTTTGCTTTAAAAGTTTCGAGTGCTTTGGCGTCGAATTCCGGCGCGAGGACAATTTCAAAGAAATTCCGGTTGATCGCTTCCGCCAAATCACCTGTGCATGGCCGGTTCATGGCGATGATGCCTCCGAACGCGGATTTAGGATCGCATTCATATGCGTTGATGAACGCTTCATGCAGTTTTTTTGCCGTGGCCGCTCCGCAAGGGTTGCCGTGCTTTACAAACACCGCAGCCGGTTCCTCAAATTCCCGCACCAGTCCGAGCGCCGCGTCGGCATCCAAAATATTATTATAGCTCAGCTCCTTGCCCTGATGAATGATCGCATTTGGAATTGAGGCGCCCGGATGTGGCTGATCCACATAAAACGCGGCCTTTTGATGTGGATTTTCGCCGTAACGCAGGTCATAAATCTTTTCAGCCACCAGCGCCGCAATATTGCCACCACTCAAATAATTGGCGATCATCGTGTCGTACTGAGCGGTGCGTAAAAATACTTTTTCAGCCAAACGGCGGCGAGTTTCTGGCATTGTATCTCCGTTTTTTTCAAATTCCTCAAGAACAGCTTCATAATCCGCAGGATCAGAAACTACGGTTACGAATTTGAAATTCTTGGCCCCGCTTCGGAGCATAGAAGGTCCGCCGATGTCGATTTGCTCAATAGCCTCTGCTTCCGTCACTCCTTTTTTGGCGATGGTTTCCGCGAATGGATAAAGATTCACCACGAGGAGATCGATTAGCCCGATTTCATTCTTTTTGGCCTCCTTCATGTGTTCCGGATTGTCACGTAGCGCCAAAAGAGCTCCGTGGATTTTTGGATGGAGAGTTTTCACTCGGCCATCCATCATTTCCGGGCTTCCCGTGGCCTTGCTCACGTCCAGCACATCGACTCCATTATCGCGGAGAAGTTTAGCCGTTCCGCCCGTCGACAAAATCTCTACGCCCTTCCCATACAGCCGTTTGGCAAAGTGCACAATGCCGTCTTTGTTGGATACCGAAATGAGCGCTCTTTTAATCATGATGAGGTTAGTATATCACAGGCGCGTGCGATGAAGAGTTATCTACCCCTTCTTTCTCCCATCACCTTGATCTCGACACGAGTTTTTTTATCCTTTTCACCCCAGCTTATTAAGTCATATAGAATTGCCTGAACTGCGTCTATTTCTGGGAGACTTTTTGTTCCTTTGGGTAAAATTGCTAAAATTCCCCATGTTGTACGATCCACGGGTTGGTCAGGGTATTTTTTTTCGTCCGGCGGTAATAAAGTGACTGACCAGCCAGCATCTTCCAGTAGTATCTTGATTCTTTCCAAAGATTTAGGCGAATCAATTTCCAGTATTGGCTGGCGGCCTGAAGCCAGGATTGCCAGAAGCTGTACCACTCTTGCCCTGCTCGCCTCTCTAATAGGGTCTTCTGGCGCATGGGTTGCACTTGGCGCTGGTTCTGCTGGGGGTGTTGGAGATGGGGAAGAGTCGTCTGCTGCGGGTGCGGGTGAAG
>JAZDOH010000015.1:0-7588 GCA_043798815.1 Candidatus Peregrinibacteria bacterium
GTTAAAAAGTTCTATACTTAGCCCTTCATTTATGAAAGGAATCATTCTTGCGGGTGGGGAAGGGACTCGGCTTTACCCGCTCACCAAAGTCACCAGCAAACAGCTTCTCCCGGTTTATGATCAGCCCATGATCATGTATCCGCTCAACACGCTCCTCAAAGCGGGGATACGCGATATCCTTTTCATCGTGGCGCCGGAGCATTCGGGAGATTTCCTGAATTTTTTGGGTTCCGGAAAAGAATTTGGCGCCCGTTTTGCTTATGAGGTGCAGGACAAGCCGGAAGGATTGGCTCAGGCGTATTTGATCGGCGCTGATTTCATCGGGGATGACAGCGTGACGATGATTTTGGGGGACAATATTTTCACCGATGATTTTTCACAAGCCATTCAATCCTTTAAGCGGGGCGGCAAGATTTTCGCGAAAGAAGTGCCGGACGCCAAACGGTTCGGGGTCATCGAATTCGGGCCGAAAGGGGATGTGCTCAGCATCGAAGAGAAGCCTGCTCAGCCAAAATCCCATTACGCGCAAGTGGGCTTTTATGTTTATGACAATCGGGTTGTTCAATACGCCAAAGAACTCAAACCTTCCGTACGCGGAGAGCTTGAAATCGTGGACATCGCCAAGCGCTACCTCCAGCAAGGGGAATTGGAGGCGGAAATTCTAAAAGGGGAGTGGATTGATGCGGGAACCGTGGAGAGTTTGTATCAGGCTTCCACCATCGTGCGCGAACATAAATTGGGTATTAAAAAAGAGCCGGGACTTCGTGTCACCCTCCGCAAATGCGATCAGCTTCGCTCTTCCACGACTTCTTCTTCCGGCAAGGTCGCCAGATAGCGTACATGGGGGTTGCCGAGGAACAAATGTCCCCAGGAATACGTCACGGCTTCTTTGAGGTGCTGGCGAAGCGTCCATTTGGTGAAAAAATCCTTCACCCCTCCGGCGCTGGCCCGTTGGCCGTCAGCCATCACTTCCGCCTCGGGAAAGTACACCACTTCGAATCCCGCTTCCCACGCGCGGAAACACAAGTCGGGATCGGACATGAATAAAAAGTAATCTTTGTTCAATCCGCCGAGTTTTTCCCACAAATCTTTGCGCACGATCCAGCACGAGGATTGCAGCCAATCCACCGTTTGAGTTTCGTTGTAGTTGAGATGCCGCATTTCGTCGTATTCCACGAGCCCTCTGACTCCGGGCACGTTCCGAAGCCACGTGCGGCGGGCAACCTGAAGCGGGAGCTTGGGCCAGGCTCGTACCGTCATCGCCACGCTTCCATCGGTTTCGTTGATCTCTTTGGGTCCGGCAATTCCCACGCGAGGATATTGATCCATGAATTCTACGAGTTTTTGCAAAGCATTGGGCTTATGCCACACGATGTCTGGATTGGCGATCAGCAAATACTGGCCTTGCGCGAGTTTGGCGGCAAAGTTGTTGGCGCGGGTATAGCCCATATTCTTTTCACTCACAAAAATCCGCACCCCCTGATATTCCTTGAGCGGTTTCAGTTTTTCCGCGTTTTCAGAGTTGCAGGAGTTATCCACGATGATCACCTCCAAATCAAAATTCACGTCCTGGCTTGCCAGGCTTTCCACGCTTTTGATCACGCGATCGGCTTTGAGGAAATCCACGATGATGATGGAGACTTTAGGAGTCATGACATAAAGGATTCGATGTCGGAAGGTTTAGCAATGCGCTTCATCGCCTGGCGTTTGGCACGGATTTCATCGCGATGGCGGCGAACGCGCAAATACTGTTTTAAGAGATGCGGCTCACGAAATAAAACATAGAAGAATTTTGCGGTATTGTAAAGCCAAGTGGAGAGCTGAGTTCGTAAAGAGAATCTTCGATCGAAATTTTTACGTAGAGTTACAAGATGCCCGAACAAGGAATCCTCTTTGGCCCAACGCTTTTTATCTGAACGACTTCCGATGATTCCTTTATTGCCGCCCACTTGCCGGTCATGCCACACGCGAATGTCAGAAAGGAATAAACAAGAGGCATGACCGGCCCATTGCAGCCGGTAGGCGAGGTCCACATCGTTTTTGTAGTGGATGAGTTCGTCGAAGTACTCGTTTTGATAGCGGATATCTTCGAGAGCTTTTTTGCGCAAAACCACCAGCGCTCCTGAACCGCCGAAAATTGAATGAAGAGAATCATATTGCCCTTTGTCTTCCTCTCCTTGGCCGAGGTCAAAAAAGTGATGGGTGCGCTTGATGGCAATGCCGCAACTGTCGAGCTGGTTGGTTTTGAGCCCCTTTTCAAAATCCCATTGCATCAGTTTTACTGTGGCGGAGCCATAAGTCTGATTTTCCGGTTTTTCGAGTTCTGCCACAACTTTAGATACAAAATCCGCCGGATAACTCATGTCATTGCTGGCGCATACGTAATAATCACCCGTCATTTGTCCGATGAGCGCGTTGTGCCCGCCGGAATGCATTTTGTTTTCACCTTTCTGAATTTTAACATTGGCTTGTTCAAAAACGCGTGGCAGGTTTTCTTTGAGATAATTGTAAACTTCTCCGTTCGGGCTCTGATCTCGGAATAGGAATTCAATATTCGGATAATCCTGATCCATGAGGCTTGGCAGCGACTCGTGGAGATATTTTTCGCACCCTGTAAAAAGAATAACGCCGACAGTGACTTTAGGTTGTGCCATCAGGTTTATTTTAATGGTAAAATTGAGATATGGCAAAACCTCTTTGTCCTTACTTCGGCATTTGCGGCGGATGTGCGATGCAGCACGTGGATTATTCCGTGCAGCTTGAAAACAAGCGAAAAACGCTGGAGCGGGCGCTTGAAAGCGTTAGATCCCTCGGCTCCGCTCGGGATGACAAGCGCTTTCATATCCAGGTTTTTTCCGGTTCCGAATATTTCTACCGCAATCGGATGGATTTTGTGTTCCATCCGCAAGGGGTTGGATTTCGGAGAAAAGGGGATTGGCGGGTCATCATTCCGATAGACCGCTGTGTGATTTCCAACGAACGTCTTAACGCGCTTTTAAAGGAAGTGAACACGGCTTTTGCCGATGTCGAATCTTTTGATAATCGCAGACGAGTAGGCACGTTCCGCTATGCCATTGTACGCACGCCGGCGCAGGAAAGCTCCATCACGTTTGTGCTCAACAAAGATTCCACGAGAGTGGGGGAGGCGGTGAGTCAAATCGAGGCGTTTGCCAAAACCACCACAGCGAATCACGTGCTAGTGGTTTATGTGGGGGCGCACAGCGGCGCGGACGTTTCAGATGATTATTTTGTGGTGAAAGGAAGCGAGTGGCTGCGAGGCGGCTATCTTGGCAGAACGTTTTCATTCGCGATTCAGGGGTTTTATCAAACCAATGACGCCATGGCCGAAAAAATGCAGGAATACGTGCACGAGCTGCTCAAAAAATATGACACCCAAAACGCTTATCTTCTTGATTTGTACGGGGGTGTGGGCACATTCGGCATCATCAACGCGCCTTTGTTCAAATGGACAACCGTGGTGGAAAGTGTGCCTCAATGCATTGAGGCGGCCAAACGGAATGCGGCGGAAAATGGGGTAAAAAACATCAATGCCGAAGTGCTCGATGCCAAACGTCTAAAAAACCTGACTTTCCAGTCGCCGCTCTACGTGATCAATGATCCGCCCCGCAGCGGCATGCATGAAAAAACAATTGAAGAATTGAAAAGGCTCAAACCCAAAGTTATGATTTACGTTTCGTGCAACGCGGAACAGCTCGGAAAAGATCTTCCCAAATTCAAAGACTACAAACTCAAATCCGCCGCGCTATTTGATCTGTTCCCTCACACCAATCACATGGAAAGCGTGGTAGAACTAGCTTTCTTTAAATAGGTTTACATAATCCTGATACAAAAACACACGATTCCTTTTTTGCCCCGTTGTTTCCTTCAGGATTTTCAAGTCCAAAAATTTTGAGAGTAAAACCAGTGCATTGGGATTTTTAATTCCCACGATCTTTTCGATGTTTTTTACGGTCACCATTGGGATCCTATAAAGCTTGTTGAGCAATAGCAAACCTTTTTCGGCAGAGCGGCCGAGACCCATCACCTTATCAGTATTGATTTGACGGAGCTTTGCAATTTTTTGCGCTTTTTTTACGGCACTTTCCGCCATGACCGAGAGCCCTGTCAAAAAATATTTTAACCATCCTTCGACGTCATCTTTTCCGTGAAAAGCATTCAATCGGTCATAGTAATTCCTGCGATGCTGTTTAAAAAATTCGGACAGATAGAGTAGTGGTTTATGAAGAATTCCCTGTTGGCAGAGATAAAACGTGATGAGCAAACGCCCTATTCTCCCATTACCGTCTAGAAAGGGATGAATGCCTTCAAATTGGGCGTGGATCAAACCCGTCTTGATTAGAACAGGCATGGGGGAAGGATCGTGCATGAATTTCTCAAGATTGCTCAATAATTCCGGAAGTGCATGAGCTGGCGGAGGTACAAAAGAAGCAGTCTGAATTGTTGGTCCTCCGATCCAATTTTGTGAAGTCCTGAATTCGCCCGGCATTCTTCCAGCCCCACGCACGTCTCGTAAAAGGAGCTGGTGAATTTCACGGATCAATCGAAGTGAGAGAGGGAAAGATTCCAATCTTTTCAAACCATGATTCATGGCCGAAATGTAGTTCACAATTTCATCGACGTCACTATGAATTTCATGATCTTTGATTTTTGCTTCCGCTTTGAGTAAATCTGAAAAAGTCGCCTGGGTGCCTTCAATTTGGCTTGAGAGGGTGGCTTCTTTTCGGATGTACATAAAAATAAAAAAATCCACATCCGGCACGGTTTCTGCAATGCCATCCAGCTTCCCAAGACTCATGTCTGCTTTTGAAAGCAGATCTTGCAGAGCATCATCCATTTTAATTTCAAATGGTAATGAATTGGGGATGAATGCTTTGTATCGGCATATCCCGTTGAGCTGATTGATGAATTTACCTGTTCGCATGAATCGTAGATTTAAAAAATCTTATCTACGTTTAATATTATAAACCATAGATAAGAAAAGATCAATCTATTCTTAAAAAAATCAAGCTACTCATACCGCAGGCTTTCGATGGGGTTTTTTCGGGCTGCCTGGCGGGCGGGATGGAGGCCGAAGATCAGACCGATGACCATACAAACCAGTACGCCGAAGAACGAGGCTTTCCATGGAAAGGTGAAGGTCCATCCGGTGGATACGAAATGATGGAGGCCGCCAATGGCCCCCCATGAAACCAAGGTTCCGGCCACAATTCCGAAGAATCCTCCTAGCACCGTCAAACAAAAGGCTTCCAAAAGAAATTGGATCAAAATGTCGCGCGGGGTGGCTCCCACGGCTTTTCGGATGCCGATTTCACGCGTGCGTTCCGTCACAGAAACCAACATGATATTCATGATGCCCACTCCTCCCACCAGGAGTGAAATGGCGGCAATGGCGCTGAGCAAGATGGTGAGCGCGCCCGCGATGGCACCAACACTTTTGATGGCATCCGCCTGAGTGCTGGTATGGAAGTCGTCTTTTTCCGGATCGGTGATACCGTGCTGTTCACGCAATGTCAGTTCGATGTCGCGTTGCACTTGCCCTACGATTTTTTCAGATTGGGCGCGTGCCATGATGAAATTAAAATGATCCATGCCGAGCAGATATTCCCGCGCGGTGGTGTAGGGGATGAACACCATGTTGTCCACCGGCACAATTCCTTGGCCTTTCCGTTCCAGCACACCCACGATCCGGAAGTTTTTATCTTTTATTTTTAATTTTTCTCCAACGGTTTTTTGGCTGCCAAAAAGCTCTTTTTGAATGTCATCCCCGATCACCGCCACGCTGGAGCGCAGTCGGATATCTTCGGATGTGAAAAAATCACCTTCTTTGACTTTGAGCTGCAAAATATCTTTGACCAATTCAGAACTTCCTCTCAGATTACTGCGCTTGGTTTCGCTGTCGTGGCTCACGGTGAGAATTTGAGCGACGAGCGGACTCAAATCCCGCAATCCCGGAACATTGGCCGGTTTTTTCAGCGCTTCCACATCTTTGGGTTTCAGGGAATCTGAAAGGACTTCTAAAAAATCCGAAGGTCCTTTGGGCTCCCGTCCGGGTTCGATGATGATGGTTTCCGCTCCAAAACCCTTCACCTGATCCAAAATCAGATTTTCCGCTCCGCTCCCAACTACGGTTACCAGCATGATGGCCATCACTCCGATCAAAATACCGAGAATCGTGAGCAGCGATCTCATTTTGCTCGCAAGGAGACTTTTTAACGCCGTTGTGATTAAAAAACGAAAACGGTTCATTTGATGAATTGGGTTTCAGCCTGGCGTTGAGCCTGAACGCGCTCTTCACGTTCCAGTCGGCCATCTTTGATATATAAAATGCGGTCGGCGTGCTGGGCGGTGTAGGTTTCGTGAGTGATCAGAATGATGGTGTGCCCCCGTTTTTGATTGAGTTCCTGGAGAATTTGCATCACATTCTTTCCCGATTCGGAATCCAAATTGCCTGTGGGCTCGTCGGCAAAAATGACACTTGGGTTGTTCACCAACGCCCGCGCGATGGCCACCCGCTGTTTTTCTCCTCCCGAAAGTTCCGAAGGCTGGTGATGCAGGCGATGACTCAATCCCACGGCTTCAACTGCCTGCCTTGCTTTGTCTTCCCATTCTGCAGGAGGAACGTCGGAATATTGCAGCGGCAAAAGGACGTTTTCCAGGACGGAAGATCGGGACAGCAAATTGAAACTCTGGAAAATAAAACCCACTTTTTTGTTCCTCAGTTTGGCCATTTCCACTTCGTCATATTCCGTATTCAGCCGTCCGCCGAACCGATACGTTCCACCGCTTTGTTTGTCCAAAAAACCGAGGATGTGGAGCAGGGTGGATTTTCCGGAACCTGAGGGTCCCATGATGGCCATGAATTCCCCAGGCATCACCGCAAAAGAAACTCCCCGCAGTGCGGCGGTATTCACGCGTCCTTCATACTGCTTTTCTAAGTTGTTGATGGAAAGGATCGGAATCATGGGGTTTCATCTTGGATAAAAAGAATCACGGATTCATTCTCTTTCACTCCTTCCAGAATTTCAATTTTTCCATCCGAGCTTTTAAGGCCGGTTGTGACGGCGCGATCTTCCACTTGTTCGTCTTCCGTGAGGATGCGAACTGTTTTTTGTCCGGTTTCATCCGCGCCGATTGCGCGTTGGGGAATGGCGATGGCCGCTTTTTGTTCCGCGGTTCTCAAATCCACATTGGCCGTCATTCCGGGGAGAATACGTTGGTCACAGTCATTGAATGTCAGCGTGATTTTGTAAGTCGGAATGCCGTCTTTTACCGTTTCCGCCGGATCGATGGAAGCCAACGTGGCGGAAAAGGGCACGTCGGATCCGTAAGCATCCAGCGTTACCGCGGCCGAGTTGCCCACCTTGATTTTGCTGATATCCGCTTCCGGCACGTACGCTTCGATTTGAAGCGGGTCTTCAGACATGATCGCGATGACGCCGGCGGGTTTGGTGACTCCAATTCCGGAAAAACTCACGGCTTCGCCTGGTTTAACGTCCACCCGTGTGATTTGTCCGGCAAAGGGGGCTTGCAATACCGTCTTTTGCAATTCCGATTCATAAAACCGTTC
>JAZDOH010000031.1:0-17458 GCA_043798815.1 Candidatus Peregrinibacteria bacterium
TCTGCCGCGCGTTAAACATTTTTAATTCGTTCTTGAGTCTATGGATTCACTCAAAATTCTCATAGCCACCGGCGTGATCATTCTGTTGGGAAGTTTCCTTGCCGGATGCTCCCGGCTTACTTCACGCGATGCCGGAGCCACTCCTACTGCGGGAATGGAAGATCTTAAACAAGCCGCCGGAATTCAAAAAGACGTCACACTTGATCTTTCCGCTCAGCGCCTGCCTGCCGGCAGGCATGGCGATCGCAATCAATTGAAAGTAAAGGTGACTCTTAAAAATCCTTCCCAACGTCCCATCACTTCCGCCCAAACCTGGCTCACCTACGATCCCGCATCCCTCAAGGGGGTTTCGGTCGATGTAAGCCAATCAGCCTTCACTCTCACCGCTCCGTTCGAAAGCCTGTTTGATCAGGGAAGAGGGTTGGTGAAACTGGGGCGAGGCAGTGAAAAGCCCATCACGGATTCTTTCATCACGATGGGGGAACTCACGTTTGAAATCTTAAAGCCTGGCACCACCATGGTCAGCGCTTATGATTACAAGCCCAATTTGCGCGGCCATGTTTCCGCCAATGTCATGCTCGATGGCCGGCCGTACAATGTTCTCACCAAACCCCAGAGCCCCGCGCTCATCATTCAATAAATGAAAAAAACCCTCACCCTCATTTCGGCCGTGTTTGTCCTGTTGGTTTCCCTCAACCTGGTGCTCGCCATTGCCCAGGAACAAGACGTGACTCTGGAATACCGAACCACCTCCACCTCTGTAAAAGCGGGAGATGAAGTGGTCGTGGATGTGGTGCTTAAAAATCCCGACCGGCAAAATGTCATTTCCGTCCGCTCATGGATGGAATACAACCCGGCGCACTTGGAAGGGGTGTCAGTTGAAACCATGGAATCCCTTTTCACCTTATCCGCTCCCGGCGAGGATCGGTTTGAACCCGAAAGCGGTTGGGTCAAAATTGGCCGCTCCAATATTTCCGGCGGAGTCACAGAACCCGAAACCGTGGTGGCCAAGATCAAATTCCGCGTCAAAACCACCTCCGGCGTCACCGCTGCCCTTAAACCTTACGATTACCAAGTTTCAGAACTCGGACATGTGAGCGTGAACATCATCGAACAGGGATTCCCTGTGAATGTTTTGGCTCATGAGCCTGAAGAATTATTGATTCCCCTCAACGGCGGAGGCTCCGGCGGAACAGGCGCTGGCACTCCCTCACTCGCAACAGGAAGCTCCGGGACCACCATTACTCCAATCTCTTCTCTAATTCGACCCACGGGCTTAAAAGCCAATACCGGTTCGGGCATTGTGGATTTGATTTGGGAAGCGCCTTTGGATTTGAATCGCGCGGGTTATTACGTGTATTACGGAAAAACCAGCGGACAATATTCCCGCCGGCGCACCGTTGGCAACGTGACCCAAACCCGCATTGAAGGACTGCCCAATGGAGAAACGTATTATTTTTCCGTGACGTCTTACCTGTCTGCCGGACAGGCAGGCGCCCTTTCAAACGCTGAAAGTGATTATTCAGATGAAGTCGGTGTGATCGTGGGTCAACCCCTCAGCTCCACCGCGCCCTTCCCCGGGATGCTCGAAGCCATGTTGAACCGCCTGCCCGAACAGCCTGCCAACGGGCCGCTCGCTTGGTGGATTCTATTCTCCGCCTTCGGACTTTCCGGCACGCTTTTATTTCGCAAATCCTCTTTGACCAACCGCTAAACGACCATGAAAAAATCCACCCATTGGGTCACCATTCCGGAAGAAATCCTTCACACTCCTGCTTCCCTGTCTGACCGGCAGGCAGGCACGGCGGGCAAGAAGGCTGAAACTCGTTCGACGCAAACGCGTCCGGGCGAAGTGCAGCACAAATTCTTTTGGGGCGTTGGCTTTGTGGTGGTCATGATCGCCAGTTTTGCCGTTTTGGCCCCCCAGCAATTTGGCAGCATTCTCCAGGGCAACCTGTTCGATGCGCCGGGAGTCACAGCGCCGGATTTGTCACAAGGCGTGGGTTCATTGGGAGTTTTGCCGTCAGGCGTCTCTTCCGCCCCCGCTCCTTCAGCGGATGAATCAACTTCTTCCGGGAATCAAACCGTCATCCAACCGGAAACAGCCCCCGTGAGCGTTCAGGTAACCCCCCTAGCTCCTGCCGCCCCAGATTCCGGAGCGCCTGCGGAATTGGATGCCAATCAAAAACTCATCCAGGAACTTCAAAAGCAGGTGGCGGATCTCAAATCCCAACAGCAAACCACAGTGTCCGTCACTCCTCCGGTTCCCGGAGTCCCAGGAATCCCATTGCCCGGATTGACCTTTTCACTTCCAACCGATTTGCGAAGCGCGGCTCCTGAAGCCGCCAGTGCGACGGCCACCTTTGGTCAAACAGCCACCAGCCCGGAAGGCTACCGTCTCAATTCTCATCGCGTTTCGGTTAGTCCCCAGGTCGTTTTAGAACAATACTCCCGCGGAGGTTATCGAGTTCCCGCTTCCTCCACGTCTTTCATTCCTGCAACCACCACTCCCGCTTATCGTGCGGATTTTGGCGGCGTTCGCGGCACTCCCGATTCAGGTCCGAAAGAAGTGTTGCTATTCACATTGATTCTAACGTTTGCCGGATTACTGGTTTATAAGGCCGTTCGCCTGAGGCGCAGTTAAGTCCGTTGATCATTTTTCGATCTCCATGTTACAATGGCACCGCTTTTTAACGATGTAATTTATGGAAATCAAATTTCATGGCAAAAATTGTTTTACCGTCAAAGACCAAAAGATCACGGTGGCTTTGGATCCTCATGACAAAGGGCTTTCAGCGAATGCGGTTGCTCTGAGCCAGGCTGACGAAGAGCACAAAATCAGCAAGCTCGTGGCTGGCGAACCCAAGGTGTTCGACTGGCCCGGAGAGTATGAAACACTTGGTGTTCATTTCCACGGGATCCATTCGTTCCGCGACCCCAAAGAATCCAAAATCCAGCGCGAAAACACCGTTTTCCACATCACCATGAATGGCATCCGGTTGTGCCATCTGGGCAATCAGGGCACCAAGCTCACACCCCAGCAGCTCGAGCAAGTGGGGGATGTGGACGTTCTTTTTGTGCCGGTGGGCGGAAAAGACGCGGCGGATGCCAAGAAAGCCAAAGAAATCGTGGAACAGATTGAACCTCGGGTGGTTATCCCCATGGGGTATGACAGTCCCGCTGAATTTTTGTCGGCGATGGGGGCCAAAGCCGTGGAACCTCTGGAAAACTTCACCTTCAAAAAAACCGAACTCCCCGAAGACACCACGCGCGTGATCGTGCTAACTGCCGCCTGAGCCATGGAACCTCACGTTTTCCATTATTTGGATTACCGATGCCAAAGCTGTCATAAGCTTTTGTTTAAAGGAATGCTCGTCGACAGCGAAGTGGAAGTGAAGTGCAAGCGCTGCTCGGAAGTTAATATTTTTAAAGGGGAGCCCAAATCCCGCTACCTTTGCCTCAAAGGAGAATGTCCTAACCGAATCGCATGCAAATCGTAATCGTATACGCCAGCACCGGCGGCAACACGGAACTGGCAGCCGAACAGGTGGCTGAAACCCTGCGGCATTATCAGCATCACGTCACGCTGCAGCGGGCGGAATTGAGCGAACCTCAGGATTTACTGAAAGGGGATTTGTTTATTCTGGCGAGTCCCACCTACGGTCATGGCGCGCTTGAAGGGGCAATGGAAACGTTTCTCGGAAAAGTGGGTGACCTGCGTTTTGACGGAAAACCATGCGCGGTCATCGGTCTCGGTGATCCCAAATACGAATTGCTGTATCACATCGAATCCGCCGTGATTCTCGAAAAATTCCTCAAAGACCGAG
The DNA here is from genome assembly GCA_043798815.1 of Candidatus Peregrinibacteria bacterium. Classification (GTDB taxonomy): domain Bacteria; phylum Patescibacteriota; class Gracilibacteria; order UM-FILTER-43-11; family UM-FILTER-43-11; genus JAZDOH01. The sequence goes on from JAZDOH010000031.1 coordinate 3,828, forward strand.
GCGCCCATTTGGTCACGCCCGCCCTTCGCATCAGCCGTTCTCCGGTGTTGTTTTTGGACACGATGATCGCGAAGTGGGCAAATGAACTGGTGGCCCCGACAAGAATTGAACTTGTATCTAAGCCTTAGGAGTGCCTTGTTCTATCCGTTGAACTACGGGGCCGTGATTTAAGAGTACACTAGTTTTTGGCGTAAAAAAAGACTTGAACTTTTGTTTACTTCGTGTTAGGCTTTAATCTCGAGGTATTTTTGAATCCTCTTGATTTTATGACTTATATGATATATCATGAACATGACGTATAAAGCCTATTACTATTTAAAGCCTAGCGGACGAGCACCATTGGCAGAGTATCTGAAAGAATTCAAAGATAAGAGAACGATAGCTGTGATTTTTAAATTCATTGTTCGCTTGATTAGCAGCGAGTGTCAGCTTCCTTCGAACTTTGTGAAGCCGGTTGTAGAAAAAATTTATGAATTGCGTATCTGCTATCACGGAAACCATTATCGTATATTTTATTTCATTCGAGAGCGAGGTAAGGTAATTCTACTGGATGGTTATACTAAAAAAACCAATAAAATCCCCTCCCGCATTCTCAAAAGGGTACAAAATTATTACTTTGATTATTTAACTCATCAATATGAAAAAGAATTTAAAGAAAAGGAAATTGTCATTGCCTGAAGATCCCAATATCCAATATTTAGAGGATCTTTGGGAAGATCCTGAGTTTCAGGGTTATTATAAAGAGGCATCTCAAGTGGTGGATGTGGCTATTATGATCGCTGAAATGCGAGATGCTAAAAAGTTAACTCAAAAAGAGCTAGCCAAGCGTTTGAATACAAATCAAAGTGTGATTTCTAGAATTGAGAAAGGGGTAGAAAATATTACACTCAAAAGACTTTTTGATTTAGTAAAAGCCCTTGGTTTTTATATAAAACTAAGTTGGCATCCTCTCATCTCGCAACGAAAGCGGTAGCACCCAGCCACGCCAAATCAAATACCGACTTCATGGATTGGGCAAAGTTGGAGCTTTCTACAAGCAGGCCGATGAGCTCATCAGGATTGAGCGACATGACGGCGACTTTATTTCCGTAAATCGCTATTTCGTTCTGGAAATTGAATTCTTTTGGGTTCACCATCAGGATTTCGAGCAAGTTCGGATCGTATTTTGCCGGGTAATAACCGTCGATGATGTCCACGCCTTCCGCTGCCTGTCTGCCGGCAGGCAAGATGGCGGGGCAAATGTAGCGGGTGCGAATTCCATTCTTCACTTTTTTGTGGCAATACTGACGGAAATAATCCGGAAACAAATCGATGAGCCCTTTAATGCTCGTATACCCAAGCACTTCACCCTTGGTTGTGAGCACGTCTTCGAAGATGGATTTAATGCCTTCAATTCCTTCGTAAAATCGAATCTTGGGTTTAAAGGCCAGTGTGTTCGTGATCGAAAGTAATTGAGGAATGAGTTCTTTGGTCCGCTCCATCCGCTCCTCCGCGATCTGTAAAAAGCGCTTGGGATCTTCGGCGGTAAAATGCAGCACTTTGCCTTTTTGGTACGAACTCACCAGTCCTTTAGTCACCAGATTTTGAAGCGTGTGGTAGCAGCTGGAACGATTCACGCCGGCCCGGCGCGCGATAGAGCTTACGAACGATCCGCCCAATTCCAGGATCGCCATGTACACTTTTGCTTCTTCCGGCGTTAGGCCCAAATTTGAAAGTTCTTTGTCGACAATCATTGTTGTTGAGTTAATTCAACAGAAAATAGCTTTTTATAGGATTATGGCTTAAGTATAACAAAAAACCGTCAAAAATCAAGGCCAATATTGTTGAAAATACTAGACACATGCTTGACTTGTGGCCTGCGTTCATGTAATTTATCAGTTTGTAGTCAGAAGCCATAATTTTATAACAATTTTATTTCATGAAAACGTGCAAGCAATGCCAATCATCGTTTGAAATTCTGGATCGGGATCGCCAGTATTACCAAAAAATAAATGTGCCTGAGCCCACGCATTGTCCGGCTTGCCGTACGCGTCGGCGGTTTAGCTATCGCAATGAACGGAATCTTTATCATCGCAAATGCGACCTGACCGGAAAGCAAATCATTTCCATGTATCCTTCAGGCAGCCCGTTTCCGGTTTACAATCAGCTCGATTGGCTGGGGGATCAATGGGACGGCTTAAAATACGGGCGGGATTTTGATTTTTCAAAACCTTTTTTTGAGCAATTCAAAGCGTTGCAAGATGCCGTTCCGCGTGTTGCCTTGCTCAATTTGCATGGCGAAAACAGCCAGTACTGCAACTTCACCGGCGACGTCAAAAACAGTTACCTCATTTTCGGATCCGTTTACTCGGAAGATTGTTATTACGGCTCTCCGTATTACTCCAAAAATTGCGTGGACACGCTGGTGTTGCGCGAGTGCGAAGAATGCTACGAATGCGTGGATTGCCGCAAGCTTTATGCCGGCCAATTCTGTCAGGATTGTGTGAATAGCGATCACCTGATTTTTTGTTACGACATGCAGTCTTGCTCGGAATGCATCGGGTGTGTAGGGTTACGCAACAAAAAATTCCACATTTTCAATGAGTCGTACTCAGAGCAGGAATATTTTAAAAAGAAAAAAGAACTCAATTTGTCCGACTCGCGGCAAGTCGCACTTCTTCGAAAGCGTTTAGCCGATTTAAAAGAAAAAAGCGCGCACCGATACATGCAATCCAATAATGTGGAAAATGTCAGCGGCGGGCATGTTTATAATTCTAAAAACACGTTTTACTCCTTTTTTGCCGACCGTTGCCATGATTGCAGCTACTCGGCTCAGGTGGTCGACCTGAAAGATTGCTATGACAATAATTACACCGAGGAAAATGAGCTGTGTTACGAATACTTGGGCATGTACAGCACTCATAGTGCTTTCTTTTCTCTCTTTTGCCGGCACACGCACAACGTTTATTACTGCGATCATTGTATTTCATCTGATTATTTGTTTGGATGCAACGGATTGAGGAATAAAAAATATTGCATTTTGAATAAGCAATATTCCAAAGAGGAATACGAAGCGCTTGTTCCTAAAATCATCGAGCACATGAAGCGAACGGGGGAGTTCGGCGAATTCATGCCCATGCGCCATTCTCCTTTTGCCTACAACGAAACCGTGGCGCAGGACTATTTCCCCCTCACTCGTGAGCAGGCCTTGAACTGGGGCTGTGTATGGAAAGATGAAACGGAGCAAAAATCGTACAAGGGGCCGCATTATCAAATTCCCACTAACATTCGCGATGTTTCAGATGACATCACCAAGGAAATTTTGATTTGTGAGACGACAGGGAAGCCTTATAAAGTCATTCCTCAGGAGCTCTCGTTTTATCGCAAACATGGGCTACCAATTCCCACGCGTTGCCCTGATCAGCGCCACAAGGATCGGTTAGCTTTACGCAATCCCTATAAGTTATGGGATCGGGAATGCTCTCAATGTAAAAAAGCCATTCAGACCAATTACGCCCCCGACCGGCCGGAGAAAGTGTATTGTGAGGAGTGTTTCTTAAAAGAAATTTATTAATGAAAAATTGCGCTCAGTGCCACTCATCATTTGAAGTCACAAAATGGGATCATCACATCTTGGATCCACTAAATATTCCCGAACCTACATTGTGTCCGCAATGTAGGAGTATCCGGCGCATGACGTACCGGAATGATCGCACGTTTTATCATGCCAAGTCGGCACTTTCCGGAAAGCAAATGATTTCTATGTATCCGCCCGGAACGCCGTACAAAATTTACCTGCAATCGGAATGGTACGATCGGAATAAATGGGATCCGCTCCAGTACGGACGGGATTTTGATTTTTCCCGCCCGTTTTTCGAACAATTCCACGAGCTCCAACTTGCCGTACCGCGCATGAATCTCGACATTATCAACTGCGAAAACAGCGATTACTGCAATTTTTGCGGGGACGATAAAGATTGCTATCTCGACATTGCGGGCGAGGGGAATGAGGATTGTTACTACAATTTATTCGTCAAATATTCCAAAGATCTCATGGATTGCACTTTTGTGTACAATTCCAATCATTGTTACGAGTGTATCAACTGCTATTTATGTTACAACTTATATTTTGGCCAGTATTGCACAAATACGTCCGACAGCATGTTCGTTTATGACCTGGTCGGCTGCAAAAACTGTCTGTTCAGTTACAATCTGCGGGATAAGGAGTATCACATTTTTAATGAACCGCACACCAAAGAGGAATATGAAAAAAAGCGGGCAGAAATTTTCAATGGCTCACACCGCACGCTCGCCAAGGCACTGGAGATTTGGAATAAGCATCTCAAGGAAAAAGCGATTTTCCGCGGCAGCCATCAGGTCGCTTCCGAAAACTGCATCGGCAATGATATAAAAAACTGCAAAAACGTGCAATTCGGATTCAACGCGGGCGACTGCGAAGACTGCAAGTACCTTTACGACGTGCTCGAGGCCAAAGATTGCATGGATTTGAATTATTCACTCTACAAACCGGAACTTTCGGTTGAGCTCATCAGTACATTGAACATGACACATTCAGCTTTCAGCATGGCCAGTCACTACTGCCATGAAGCTTTTTATTGCGATCAAAGTAATTACAGCAAGCATTCGTTTGGCTCCAATGGTTTATGGCATCACGAATACTGCATTTTGAATAAGCAATACAGCAAAAATGATTATGAGCAATTGAAAGCGCGAATTGTTGAGCACATGAAGAAAACAGGGGAGTGGGGTCAGTTTTTCCCGGCGAATTTGAGTCCATTTGGCTACAACGAAACGGTAGCACACGAATATTTTTATCTAGATAAAGAAGTTGCGCTCGTTCAAGGGTTTAAGTGGGCAGACGAAATGGACGTCGACAAATACAAGGGGCCTGAGTACAAAATTCCGGACAACATTGCCGAGACGATGGATGCGCTTTCAAAACAGGTTTTAATTTGTGAAGGCAGTGACAAGCCTTATAAAGTTATTCCTCAGGAACTTCGATTTTACCGCGATCATCATTTGCCCGTGCCGCATCGGTCGCCGCAACAGCGTCACCTGAATCGCCTGAGCTGCCGCACACCACGGCGATTGTGGGATCGGTCATGCAGTAAATGTGGAGCTTTGATTCAGTCCAGTTACGCGCCTACTCGCTCGGAAAAAGTATATTGTGAAACCTGTTACCTTAAGGAGGTGTACTGACCGACAATCTACGAATCGCCGTCTCTTAGCCGTCTATTCTTATATCCCCCTCGATGTTCATGCCCAACTGCCCCCAATGCAAATCATCGTTTGAAGTCACGGCGAAAGATCGCCGATTTTATGATCGAATTGGCGTGCCGGAACCAACGCTGTGCCCTGATTGCCGCCAGCAAAGACGGATGGCGTTTCGCAATGAAAAAAATCTATACCATCGCAAATGTGACCTTACGGGCAAACAACTTGTTTCCATTTATTCAGCCGATAAGCCTTATACCGTTTACGACCGGCAGGAATGGTGGGGCGACAAATGGGATCCGCTCAGTTTTGGGCGTGATTTTGATTTTTCCAAGCCATTTTTTTCTCAGATTGGCGATCTGATGCGTGCTGTTCCGCGTCCGGCGGCTTATATCGTTAATGGAGTGAACAGCGAATACAACAATCACGTCGAAAACGTGAAAAATTGTTACTTGTGTGTGGATACCGTTGGAGAAGATATTTACTATTCAGATTGGTGTCTCGACGGTCGACTTGTGGTCGATTCTTTTTATATGTATAAATGCGAACTTTGCTATGAATTGCAGATGTGTAAAAATTGTTACCATTGTATCTATTGCCTGCTGGCGGATGACTGTTCTGACTCTTACTTTCTTTACGACTGCAAGAATTGCCGTGATTGCCTGATGTGTTCCAATTTGAGGAATAAACAGTATTGCATTCTAAACAAGCAATACAGTAAAGAGGAATATTTTAAAAAGCTCGAAGCAACCCGGCTTTCCGATTTTACCGCGTTTAATAAAACCAAAAACTACTTTTTTAATGAATTTATTAAAAATCTGCTGCATCGCTATGCCCTGGTCGTGAATTCAGAAAACTGCACAGGTGACCTTATTTTTGATTCAAGGAATATCGAATACGGCTTTAATGTGACAAATTCCGAAGACTGCAAATACTGCCAGGATGTTTATGAGGCGAAAGACTGCTATGACACCTATCAAAGCGCTTTTGGCTGCGAGCTTTTATATGAACAGCATGCTTGCAATCGTAATGTGAATTGCATCGCCTGCTCCATTTCATACTACAATAGTGATTGCAGATACTGCGACATTATCTACCATTGCCATGATTGCTTTGGATGCGTTGGGCTACGGAACAAACGGTATTGCATTTTGAATAAGCAATATTCCAAAGAAGAGTACGAAAAACTCCTTCCCAAAATTATTGAGCACATGCGCGCCACCAAAGAATGGGGAGAATTTTTCCCCGTCACACTATCTCCTTTTGCTTACAACGAGTCCGTTGCCCAGCGCTATTTTCCGCTAACCAAAGATGAAGTTTTAGCTCGCTTTTGGGCTTGGCACGAAGATATGGAAGCCAAATCTTACAAAGGACCTTTGTACTCAATTCCGGATGACATACACGATGTTGGCGATGAAATTACTAAGAGCGTGCTGACCTGTGAAGCTACAGGAAAACCCTATAAAATCATTCCTCAGGAGCTCAAATTTTACAGAGAGATGAATTTGCCCGTTCCGCGACGATGCCCCGATCAGCGGCACAGCGATCGTATGTCGTTACGCAATCCACGCAAATTGTGGAGCCGTACCTGCGGAAAATGCGGTGTCACCATTCAAAGCTCGTACGCTCCCAACCGTTCCGAAGCGGTTTATTGTGAAAAATGTTACCTCACGGCCGTGTACTAAATATGCCCAACTGTAACCAATGCCAATCATCGTTTGAAATTGAAGCGCGAGATCGCGAATTTTATGAAGTGATTGATGTGCCGGATCCAACGCTATGCCCGGATTGCCGAAGGCAGCGTCGGCTGATGTTCCGCAATTTTTTCAACTTATATCATCGCAAGTGCGACCTGACCGGGAAGCAAATCATTTCCATGTACGATGAGCATGTTCCGTTTCCCGTTTATGATATGCACGAGTGGTGGACGGATAAATGGGATCCCTTTAGTTACGGGCGGGATATTGATTTTAAAAAACCAATTTTCGAACAATTGAAAGCTCTTCACAATACCGTTCCGCGAATGTCCATCATGAATTCCCAATGCGAAAACACCGATTACTCCAATATGGCTGCTAAAAGTCGAAATTGCTACCTCATTTTCGGCTGCGTTGAGAATGAAGATTGCTGTTATGGGCATATCGTGTGGAAATCGAAAAATTGTTTTGATTGTTTGTATGTGTACCGCTCAGAATTTTGCTACGAATGTTCCGATTGCGTCCAATGCAACAACCTTTCTTTTTCGATGGGTTGCGATAACTGCTCAGATTCACGGTTTTTAGTGAATTGCGTGAGCTGCCGAAATTGTTTTGGGTGCGTTGGTATCAAAAACAAGGAATATCACATTTTTAATCAGCCTTATTCTCGTGAAGATTATGAAAAGAAAATGAAAGAATTCAACAGCGGCAATATTCGTCTTGTTTCTATGGCGCAAAAGAAAGTACAAGAATTGGTGGGCAAAGAAACCGTTAAATACTACCATGGTTTTAACTGTGAAAACGTCACGGGAGATTATCTGTACAATTGCAAAAATACTTTTGATTCTTACGACCTTAAAAATTGCGAAAACTGCCGCTACTCAGCCACACTCGATGGTTTTACGAATTGCTACGATTGTAATTTCGCTGTTCCGACGGCGGAATGGTGCTACAACTCTTTAACTTCCCGCGGGTTCCGGCTGATTGGATGCCAGCTCGCGTACGATTCCTCGAATCTTTATTACTGCGATTATTGTTATTTTTGTCAGGATTGTTTTGGCTGCGCAGGGCTTCGGAACAAGCGCTATTGTATTTTTAATAAACAATACTCAAAAGAAGAATATGAGACTTTGCTCCCAAAGCTCATTTTGCACATGCGCGCGACCAATGAGTTCGGAGAGTTTTTTCCGTCGGATTTGTCGCCTTTTGCCTATAACGAAACCATTGCTTCCAAATATTTTCCTCTAAGTCGTGAGGAGGTGCAGGCGCATGGCTGGAGTTGGAAAGAAATGGACGAACAGAAACACTACAAAGGCCCTCGTTACGAAATTCCAGAAGATATTCGCGACGTTTCAGATGACATCTGCAAACAAATTCTGGTTTGCGAAACTACAGGCAAGCTTTACAAAATCATTCCTCAGGAACTCAAGTTTTATCGTGAAATGAATCTCCCAATTCCGCACCAATGTCCCGATGAGCGACACAATAATCGCATGAAGTCACGCAACCCGCGTCATTTGTGGACTCGCGTGTGCGCCAAGTGCTCAAAACCTATCCAAACTACCTACTCACCAGATAGGCCGGAGAAAGTGTATTGCGAAGAATGCTATTTGAAATCTGTTTATTGAAGTCTTAAATTGTGAATTAAAAATTTTTCACTCTCGATCACTGAAAAGGTATACTGTTGTCATGACGAATTGCGCGCAATGTAAAGCAGAATTTGAAATTGCCGATGACGAGCGTTGCCATCGCGAACAACTAAGCCCTACATTTAGTGATCGAAAATATCTAATTCCAGATCCAACATTTTGTCCTGACTGCCGCCATCAACATCGCATGGCTTTTCGCAATGAACGCACGGTGTATAAACGTGTCTGCGACTCCTGTAAAAAATCAATTATTTCCATTTATCCTTCTGGCACAGATTTTCCGGTTTATTGTGCGGAATGTTGGTGGGCAGATCGGTGGGATCCGATGAAATATGGGAGCGATTATGATTTTTCTCGGCCTTTTTTTGATCAGCTCCGTGAGTTGATTATTCAAGTACCCAAAATTTACGCCGACATTTTTGATTGTGAAAACTGCGAATACACTAACATTTCAATTCGCAATCGAAATTGTTTTATGGCATTCGCCGTTATGGATTGCGAGGACTGTTTTTACAGTCGAAAACTGAGGCAATGTAAAAATGTGCTCGATTCCACTTATGTTTACAATTCGGAATGGTGCTATGAATGCCTCGATTGCACGCGTTGTTATAACAGTGCTTATCTGGAGAGCTGCAGCCAGTGCGCAGATAGCCTATTTTTGGCAGATTGCACGGGATGTAACTATTGTATTGGCTGCACGAACCTTCGAAATAAGTCTTATCATATTTTCAATCGGCCTGTTTCCCCAGAGGAATTTCAGGAAAAACTTCGTCAAATCCAGGGGCATTTTTCGGCTTATCAGATTTTGCGAATAAAATTCGAAGAATTAAAAAGAAAAACAATTCATCGTTCCGATCATAACAATAATGTCCAAGAATGCAGGGGGGATTATCTTGAGAATTGCAAGAATTGTTTTGATTGTTATGACGTCGGCGACACCGAAGGAGCGCGCTATGTCACCGATGCCATGACCAGCGCTGATTTTTCAATGGACTGCACCGCCACAACATCCCATTCCTCTTACAATTATGAATCCGTGAGCACAACGGACGCTTCTTATTGCTGTTTCACTAATCGTGCGCGTGACGGCGCGCATCACTTAATATACTGCGACTCCATTTACGCTTCTCAGGAACTTTTTGGATGCGTGGGACTGCGTCATAAAAAATATTGTATTTTAAATAAACAGTATTCCAAGGCACAATACGAAGCTTTGGCTCCTAAAATCATCGAACATATGAAGCGTGCTGGCGAGTGGGGGCAATTTTTCCCCGCATCCCTTTCTCCATTTGGATATAACGAAACATTGGCGCAGGAATTTTTTCCACTCAATCGCGAGCAGGCAAAAATACAGGGCTGGTCGTGGAGAAATCAAGATCCAAAAGAGTATCAAAAACAGCCCTACACGATTCCTGATTATATTGTTGAAGTTAAGGGGAATATTTTAGAAGTTGTTTTGGCCTGCGAAAAAACCGGACGAAATTTCCGTGTCATTCCTCAGGAATTGGAGTTTTATCGACGTCAAAATCTTCCTCTTCCGCGTTTTCATCCGGATGCACGTCATGTCGATCGTTTTTCCCTTCGTAACCCACGGCATTTGTGGAGCCGTACATGCGCCAAATGCTCCAAGCCAATCCAAACTACCTACTCACCAGATAGGCCGGAGAAAGTGGCGTGCGAAACATGCTACTTAAAAGAGGTGTATTAAGCTGTTTCTTGCCCTGCTTTCTTCCACAAAATTTCAAAAAGCTCCATTTGAGTACAAATGGCGCTTATATTTTCGATGACAATTCCATTCACAGGTGGCGTGAGCTGATGCATAAAGAGCCGTTCCGGGATGATCACAAGGTTAGTAGTTAGCTGAGTGCGTGGCGGTAAAAAACGGATTTCCATGTTGTAATAATGCTCTTTCTTTTTAAAAGTGCGCGCTGCTGGCGAGTCCAAGAGCAGCAGGCGAATGTTGATGGGCAATTTTCCGCGCCGGTAAGTGAAGTTTTCAAAATATTTTGGATCCAGCTCAATCCACTTTTGTTGATCCGCAATGACACAATAATTTTCATGCGCTTTTATGTCGCGCAAATTCGATTCGTACACACTTTTAACGGCTTCAAGGCCTTCGAAATATTTTATAAACCCCTGAGTCTGCCCCTCTGTGTTGTACAGGGCTAGCAAGTCCGGTAATGCTGAAGCAAGGCGCTTACGGCGTTGATCGAATAGTAGCTGGAGCTGCTCAGGACTTGAGGCTTTGTACGTTTGTTTCAATCCGCGCACGACTGTATTCACCATGCCTTTTTGCTTGAGCGACTCCAGAATTGGATAGACAGTGGGGCGTTTAACATCCGCAACATTGGCGATCCGTTGGATGGTGCTTTCTCCGAGACTTAGCATTGCCAGATACACCTTTGCTTCTTTTTCGCTAAGTCCGAATTCCTGCAGTACCGGTAATAATGATTGGATTGGCATATTTTGTCATAAGTTCTGACAACAATTTTATCTTATTTCTAAGCGAAAATCAACTATTTTAAATTTTTATGTCAACAAATTAGACAAAGTTTATAGCTCCCGTATAGTTAACTCATGACTACTTGTATTCAATGCCAATCATCGTTCGAGGTCACCGATCAGGATCGTGCGTTTTACGATAAAGTTTCACCGGTGGTCGGTGGGAAAAAGTATGCGATTCCCGAGCCCACTCGCTGCCCTTCGTGTCGCGAGCAGCTGAGATTGCTCTGGAAAAACGAGCGAAAGCTTTATAAACGTCCGTGCGATTTGTGTAAAAAATCCACCATCTCAATTTACTCCGCTGATAAACCTTATACGGTTTACTGCCGTGATTGTTGGTGGAGCGATCAGTGGGATCCTATGAGTTATGGGAGAGGATTTAATCCAAATCGTCCTTTTTTTGAACAGTGGAACGACCTTTTGTTAGCTGTGCCAAAGCAGGCAGTGCACCAAAACAATAATGCAGAAAACTGTGAGTACACCACCAGCACTACGATGAATCGGAATTGCTACCTCATCTCTTCCGCGGGGCATAACGAAGACTGCTATTACGGCATTTTTATGCCGCGCAATAAAAACTGTGTCGACAATGCCCACATCATGGATTCTCAACTCCTCTACGAATGTGTGGATTGCGACAAAGGCTACAATTTGGCATGGTGCCAGAATACAAAAGACTGCAGTGATTCACGGTTTTTGTACGATTGCCACGGGAGTCGCCATTGTTTTTTCAGCTTTGGTCAGAGAGGTAAGCAATATGTTTTTCGGAATGAGCAATTGAGTAAAGGCGATTATGAAAAACGCCTGCAAGCCATTGATTTCACGTCACACAAAATCGTGGAGTCTCTCAAAATTGAGTTTCAGGAATTCATCAAAACCCATCCGCGGCTTTATTACGAAGGTCAGAACAATGAAAACGTGGCGGCGAGTGATCACGTTTTTAATTCCAGGAACGGCGCCTATCTGTTTGACGCGAACAACTTGGAAGATTGCAAGTTTTGTTCGTGGTACAACGATTCAAAAGATTCTTACGACGTGTACGCTTTCGGATATGGGAATGAAAAATGCTACAACAGCTTGGAAGTCGGCACGAACGCGATGGGGGTTATCGGTTGCATTTCATCCTGGAATAACGTCGCGGATCTCTTTTACTGTTTTGCCTGCCACAGTGGGCAGAATTTGTTGGGTTGCGTGGGGTTGAAGCAAAAAAAGTACTGCATTTTGAACAAACAATACAGCAAAGAAGAATACGAGAAATTTGCGGCTCAAATTATCCAATCAATGCAATCGGCAGGGGAGTGGGGAGAATTTTTCCACGCCCAACTCTCCTGTTTTTGCTACAACGAAACGGTGGCCAATGATTTTTATCCGATGAATCGTGATGAAGTATTTGCTCGTGGCTGGCAGTGGCGTGATGGCGTTGATGAAAAACCGCAGGCCAGTAAAGTAATTCCGGCTAAGCGCCTTCCGGACATCACAGCCGATATTCCCGATGACGTTTTGAATTGGGCAATTGAATGTGAAGTCACAGGGCGTCCTTTTAAACTCCAGGCTCAGGAGCTTAGGTTTTACCGGGAGCAAGGTTTGCCAATACCCCACTTACATCCGGATGAACGTCATCGAAGCCGGCTTACTTTGCGCAATCCACGCACCATGTTCGATCGCACGTGCGCTAAATGCGCAAAGACCATCAAAACCTCTTACTCTCCCGAGCGACCAGAGATGGTTTTTTGTGAAGCGTGTTACCTAAAAGCGGTTTATTAATCCAGCCTGAAACCGATTCGGTTTGGATTTATTGGTGGATTGATTAATTTTTCAATGGCTTTCCACAATTTATAGAATTCCTGATCAGTTTTGTGAAAACGTTTTAGAACGAAAGATCTGAGCTCTTGCAGTTCTTTGGTGAATTTTTCATTAAAGGCTAGAGTTTTGCGCATATGTACAAATGCACGAACAACCTCAATGCTCATTTTAATTGCATGTTTGCTATGCAAGATATTGGCTAACATTACAACTCCGTGTTCAGTAAAAACCCATGGTAATTTTCTACGGCCTCCCCAACTTGATATCGCAATTTGCGATTTCAAGTTTAGAGCGAAATTTACGTCTAAGGTTCCAATTTGGCACCTTAAAGAATTCCATTCGTCTTTATTGAGCTGAAAGGCAAAATCTTCCGGGAAGCGATCTTTATTACGACTTAATTGCTCATTTAAACGTCCTGTTGGAACCCCATAAAGTGTTGCCAGATGCGCATCCAGCATTATTCGATGCCCTCGCACGACATAAATCATATTTCCAATTCGTTCTATAGGTATCATCAATTCATTCATAATGCTAAAATTTATTTGAAATGCTACGGTTTCAGTTTAGTGAACATTTGTTCTAAAGTCAAGGCTAAGTTTTTGTGATAGCATGTAATTTGTAGGACAAATTATTTAAAAAAGGTTTATTAAATGCCTGAACATCGGAAATGCTCCATCACCGGTCATCCGTTTGAAATCCACGATCTTGAAAAGCGCTATGCCGATTACTTAAGCGTGCCATTGCCGACGATTTGTCCTCAGGAACG
>JAZDOH010000100.1:0-2520 GCA_043798815.1 Candidatus Peregrinibacteria bacterium
TGATACCGAAGGTTATGAGTTTTTTGTGTTGAAAGGGTTGTCGAGATTTTTTTCAGAGAAAAAAAATCGCCCAGTGATCCTTTGTGAAATTACGCCCAGAGCCAATGCGATCTTAGGGACAAAATTGTCAGATTTGTTCGATTATATGAGGCAATACGATTATTGTGCTTATCATTTATTTAATACAAAAAAATCAATTAATCTGGCTGAGTTGAGCGAAGCAATAGATGTGGTATTTAAAATACCCGATTAAGCCTGTTTTAGAATGCCGGTTTAGCGGCAGTGACGGCCAAGAACCATCAAAGGAGATTAACGCAATGCTTTCAAAAGAGAAAGTCCTGATTACCGGCGGGGCAGGATTTATCGGAAGCCATTTGGCGGAAGAGTTATTGCAGAAGGGGCATGAGGTTGCGATTTTGGATAATCTCTCCACGGGGCGGATGGAGAATATTGCCCACCTCGAAAAGAATGAGAAGTTTCACGTGGTGATTGGCGACATCCTGAACGCGTCTTTGGTGGACAAACTGATTGAGCGCTCCGATTGGGTTTTTCACCTGGCGGCGGCGGTGGGGGTGCAACTCATCGTGGAGAATGAGCAAGTCTTGAACCTGCCACCCATCCGACTCGAAACAATGCTTGCGACGGGACCGGCACCTGGATACCATGTACCTGATTCAGTCAAGTGATCGATTTATTTGTATAGACCGCGAGCAGATTTACCGTTAAAATGCTCACCATGTATACACGATTCCTTCCGGTGCCGGATCATTCTTTTTTTCTCTTTGGCCCCCGCGGGACGGGCAAAACCACGTGGCTTCGGAGAAACCTGCACGAGGCCAAGTGGTTTGATCTGCTGCGTTCGAACGAACTGTTGAAATTCATGCAGGAACCCTCCCGTCTTCGTCTCGAAGTGGAGGCCCTTAAGCCGGGGTCTTGGGTCGTCATCGACGAAATCCAAAAATTTCCCGCACTTTTAGATGAAGTGCATTCTCTGATCGCCGATCACGGAGGGAGGTACCTATTTGCATTGAGCGGCTCCAGTGCACGCAAACTTAAGCGTCTGGATGCCAACTTGCTGGCAGGAAGGGTGATCAATCGAAAATTCTTTCCGCTCACGGGGGTTGAGCTGGATTATGATTTTCAGGTGGATGACCTTTTGCGGTACGGGACCTTGCCGAAGGTCTGCGCCGAGCCGCAGCACCGGATTGACATCCTTGAAGCTTATGCGGCCAACTATATAAAGGAAGAAATTCAGCAGGAGGCAGTGGTGCAGAATCTTGCCTCCTTTTCGAGGTTTCTGGAAGTCGCAGCCATCATGAACGCGCAGATCATGAATGTTTCGAACACGGCGCGCGATGCGGGGGTCGCCAGGCCGACGGTGCAAAGGTATTTCGATGCTCTGGTGGATACGCTGATCGGGTTCTGGCTGCCTGCGTGGTGGCCCAGAGCGAAGGTCAAGGAGGTCTCACATCCGAAATTTTACTTTTTTGACACCGGAGTCGTTCGGGCAATTCAAAATCGTTTGCGAGAACCTTTGGAATCGGCCGAGCGCGGGCCTCTACTGGAAACTCTCGTCTTGCATGAGCTTCGCGCAGGGATCAATAGCTTGTCCTGCGGAGGAGAATTGTTTTATTGGCGTACCCCAAGCCATTCGGAGGTTGATTTTATCTGGGTGCGCGGCAAACGGGCTGTTGGCATTGAAGTTAAGGCAGCGGCAGTGTGGAAATCGGATTATGGAAACTGTTTGAAAGAATTATTTTTTCAGAAACAGATTCAGAAAGGTATCGGGGTCTATTTGGGGCAGGAGCGTTTAAAAGACCGCGCCGTGGAGATTCTTCCCCTCAAAAGTTTTATGAAAGACTTGGCGCAGGGTAAGATCCTGACCGCATAACACCAGGGGACATCGTTATGACTCTCAAAGAAACAGTTTTGATCACCGGCGGCGCAGGGTTTATCGGAAGCCATTTGGCGGAAGAGTTATTGCAGAAGGGTCATGAAGTCACGATTTTGGATAATCTCTCCACGGGACGGATGGAGAATATTGCTCACCTCGAGAAGAATGAGAAGTTCCACGTGGTGATCGGCGATATTTTGAATGCAACTTTAGTGGACAAACTAATTGAACGATCGGATTGGGTTTTCCACCTGGCTGCGGCCGTGGGGGTACAGCTTATCGTCAAGGATCCGATCGGCGTTTTGACGACCAATATCAAGGGCAGTGAGAATGTCATTGAAACGGCTTATCGCTATCACCGTAAGATCTTGATTGCTTCAACTTCCGAGATTTACAGCAAAAACAGCAAAGGACCCTTGAAGGAAGAAGATGACCGGATCTTGGGCTCTACCACCAAAAGCCGCTGGAGTTATTCCACTTCAAAGGCGGTGGACGAGATTCTTGCTTATACCTATTGGAAAGAGAAAAAACTTCCGTCTATCATTGTAAGGTTGTTTAACACGGTTGGCCCCCGCCAGACGGGTCATTACGGCATGGTGATTCCGAGGTTTGTCGAGCAGGCCCTG
>JAZDOH010000033.1:0-6200 GCA_043798815.1 Candidatus Peregrinibacteria bacterium
GAGATACGGTGGAAATCATTCCGCCGTCGAGTGACAACATGATCCGGCTTGATTTTTTTGGAGATGAAATCGATGGAATCGAAGAAGCGGATTCGTTCACGGGGGAAATCATCCGCAAGCTGGATTCGGTCAAGATTTTCCCCGCCAAGCACAACGTCACCACCCGCGAAGCGATCGAGCGAGCCGTGGGGCAGATCCGGGAAGACCTTGAAAAGCGGTATCATGCGCTCAAGAGCATCGGCAAGTTGGTGGAAGCGGAACGGATCAAAACCCGCACCGAGTACGACATTGAAATGATGCTCGAGACCGGTTACTGCAACGGGATTGAGAATTACGTGCGGTATTTTGCCAACCGCGAAGCCGGCAGTCCTCCGGCCACATTGCTCGATTACTTTCCAGATGACTTTTTGCTGTTCATCGACGAATCGCACATGAGCATTCCCCAAATCGGGGGCATGTACAACGGCAATTATCAGCGGAAATCATCTCTCATCGAATACGGTTTCCGTCTCCCGAGTTCGCACGACAATCGGCCGCTCAAGTTCGAGGAATTTGAGGGGTACATGAATCGAGTGGTATACTTTTCCGCCACGCCCGGCAAATATGAAGCGGCTCACACCAAAAAATCCGATGTGGTGGAGCAAATCATTCGTCCCACGGGTCTGGTGGATCCTCCGGTGGAAGTGAAACCTACGGAACATCAGATCGATGATCTCCTCGAAGAAGTCCGTAAGGTGTTGGCCCGCAAAGAACGGGTGCTTATCACCACGCTGACAAAAAAATCGGCGGAAAAACTCACTGACTATCTGCTTGAAGCGGATTTTAAAGCTAAGTACCTGCATTCCGAAGTGGAAACGATGGAGCGCATCGAGATTTTACGTGATCTGCGCCTGGGTGAAATCGACATCGTCGTTGGAATCAATTTGCTTCGCGAGGGGTTGGATTTGCCGGAAGTGTCTCTCGTGGCCATTCTGGATGCGGACAAGCAGGGGTTTTTGCGTTCGCGTGACGCGCTCATTCAAACCATCGGCCGCACTGCCCGCAACGTGAACGGAAAAGTGATCATGTACGCGGATGTAATGACCGCGGCTATGAAAGGAGCCATTCAGGAAACTGACCGCCGCCGCAAAATCCAAGTGGAATACAACGTGAAACACGGCATCACGCCCCAAACCATCGTCAAAGCCATCCACGACATCGCCCAGGTCAGCCACAAGCCGAAAAAGCGCTACGACAAAACCAAAATCCCGCGTGAAGAAGCCGACCGGCTGGTGCATGAGCTTACGGCTCAAATGGAATTGGCTTCCGAAAACCTGGAATTTGAAAAGGCCGCCGAATTGCGGGATCAGATCGAGGACTTAAAAGCAGGTAAATGAATTGAGACGGCGATATTGACGTATCTTTTTAGATGTGCTATAAATACCTCCTTTCATTATTTTTTATGAGAAATAATCCTCCGGAAAAACCAGAATCTTTATTAACTCGATTACTCTTGCTTGCAGTGCTTGCGGCGGGAGGTTGCGGCGAAGAACGTGAGCCCAAAGAGGGGGTTCGGTGGGATTTGGATGGCGGAGCTGAAAGTACCGGTGACTTTGAATGCGCCCGACTGGGCAGTGAAGAAGAAGAGGTTTGGGAGTGTGCCGTAGCTTATGATCCCACGACCGGCGAACCCATTCCCTGTGATGAGCCACGTTCAGAAGGCGTGGTAACCACTTGCCGGGAAGTCACTACTCAAGGAGGGGCAGCGGCTACAGCTGAAGAAGAGGCTGAACAGCAAGCTGAAGAATGTGACCGGCTTGCCCATTTTGTCCCCCTTCCCGGCACTCCGGCTGAAAGCGATGGCGGAGTTGAAGGATCTTTGGAAGAGCCTGGCCCCACGGGAACGGCTATTTGTACCGCCTTAGGTGAAGCATGCGTGGATGCTATGGATCGCGGGGGCGGCGACGCGGATTGTGACGAAGCCATTTTCCCAGGCGATAATGCAGGGGCTATGTGTGCACCACGAGACTGCGATTAAATATGGAAAAAGCCTGCGTGCATTCTTTCTAATGAATGTTCAGGCCTTTTCCCTTGGTTTTTGTTTTTGTTGACTAACCTAGGCTGGACGTCACCCAGTTCACGACCGATGGGGCCAGCAACCCCACGATCAACCCAATAATGGCTCCAATGATGGCTTTGCGGGCTTTGGCGGTTTTTTGTTCATCGCCGGCGGCGGAGGAATAAAGAATGGCGCCCCAGATCAGAATGATAATGGAGACCACGGCCACCGCCTTACTCAAAAGTCCGATGCCTTTTTCCACCAATCCTCCCAAGTCTTTTTGGCTTCCGGATGCCGCCAAAAACGTTCCATCGGCTCCGTCACAATCTTCATCAATGCCGTTGTCCGGCGCGTCAAAAGCTCCGGGATATACTTTACTGCCGGCCACGGAGGTTACCTTTGAAGTGTCATAAACTCCACTGGAGGAATCCACGCGGATCGCGTCACAACGAACTGGTTCAACGCCCTTTTTAAAGTTGAGGCTGTCACAAACGTATCGTTCATCCAAAGCGGAATCACCGGAGACCGCGTTTTTATAAGTTTCAAAAATGCTGGCCCATTCCGCGGGCGGGTAATTGCCGTCGGCTTTAAAAGCATTGTCGGCCACCACCACTTCCAGCATGTCTTGGGTCAGAGCCACATAGCCGTCTGCATCCTGATCGCATTGCACGGCCAAAGCGCTTGGCACCAGCGATAATGACAGGAAGAAGGTGACAAATAGTAAAGCGAGTTTCTTTTGGATTTTTTTCATAGGTTTTTGTTCAAAAAAATTATACAAGGTTGAGGCGAGCGCACAAGAGGAAAATCTGAAATTTTATTTACAGATTTTTAATTTATTTTATTGTATCTAAGAAAAATTGAACGATTTGGGTGGCGAGCAAGCTCACTGCCAAACCCAAAACGCTCCACAATAAAGTTCGCTTGGCTTGATCCACTTGATCCTGTTCTCCGGCGGCTGCGGAATAGCGAATGGCGCCCCAGATTAAAAGCAAAACCGCCACTCCGGCTGCCACCCACATGAGGTAACCGGTTATGTTCAGGATGATCGAAAGCACATTGGATCCCGGATCAATGACCGTTCCGGGAATGGGCGTTACGCAGCCAACCGCTGGGTCGGCCATTGTACCGTCCGGGCAGGGAATCAGATTCTGCGCGTAGGCGATGGAGTAAAAAATTGAATGAAGCATCAGATAAGCAAGTTAATCACCGTATTAACAATGGCGTAGGCAGAAACGCCGATCACCAAACCATAAATCGCGTAACGGAACGCATTGTGCGCTTTTTCCAGCTTCTCCGCTTCACCGCGGCCGGTGATGTAAAGGATTCCGGCGTAAGCGAGCATCAAAATGGCAAACGCGCTGATCAGACCTGCCAAAATAGTCGTGGCGTTTTGCAGTACTTTGGGCACTTCTGCCAGAGCTCCGGTGGTTCCCTGAGCCGGTTCATGCAAAAGCCGCATGAGTATTCCGGAACTCAGTACCAACACGATGGCGACCAGAGCGCCGAATACCATTTGTTTCCCCTGACTAACCCGTTCGTCGTTTCCGGCAGACGTCACATAAAAGAAGGCGCCGAGGATTACAAAGAAAATCGCCAATCCAATAATAATCTGTGAACCGTAAGCCCACACCAGTGACACCAACTCTCCGAAATTAGTCACTTCTCCCAATGGGGTTGAGGTTCCCTGGGCGTAAGCCGTGGCGGGGGCTAAAAGGCCGCTGATGAAAAGAAGGGGACGGATCATATTGAAGATTGGTTTTTTTGTTTTTCAGCCGCTTCGCGGTTCATTGTATCATCTTCGTCTTCCAGCTTCGGCTCTCCGGTGTTTCTGAGGGGTTCTGTGGCGGAGCTTTGCGCCTGAGGTTTCTCCGTCGCTGAAGTTTGCTCCTGCGTTTGCACCTGCACATTCACGGCGGGTGAATTGGTTGGGGCAGCGGAGGCCATCGCGGTTTCCGAGTGCGTCTGTATTTCGTTTTTTATAATCACCGCTTCGGGTTCTCCATGGCTAGCTCGTGTTTCAATTTCTTCCCGCACGGCCATCACGTTTTTGCGCTCGACGGGGTCAGCGATGAGTTGCGGAGCCGCAAGTTTTTCCAGCGTCTGTTCACGGCTGTGGCGGGATTCCTGGTTGGTTCCCAAAAGTCCCATCAGTTCCGGAACGGTGTGCAATGCCAATTGCTCGGGTAAAAAGTTCGAAGCGCTGGGAATGATGGGGCGCGCCCCTTCTGTTTCCCGTATCAGCGGTTGGCGGGAGGGGAGCGCCGCCTGCGTGAATTGACCGATTTTTTCACCCAGGAATGTCCGAATGCCTTGCGTCCAACCGCCCGGCTGTGGCGTTGCGGGTGTTGCAGGTTCTCCAGCGGCAACAGCGGACGCGCCGCTTTTGTCGCGCCTGATCCGCCCCACGTTTTCAGTGATGGCTGTGGCGGCCTGAGCCCAATGTTTTTGCCGCGTGAGGGCGAAACCGAAAAACAAAGGCAAGTACAGCATCATCAAAAACAACAAGTACTGCATCATGTGGCTCGTGGTGCTCAAGTCATTGGGCGTGGCGGATCCGGGCAAATAGAATTTTAAATTGTAGGCTACGCCAAAAGTATCGCTCGGCGCTGTGCTGGTAAGCGGCAGGCCGACGGCTTGCCACACATTTACCACCACGGAAAGTCCCAGGGCGATGAGCGGCCCGATGAGTAACCATCGACCGTACACGCTCAGCCAGTTTAAAAAGTAACCGCGAGTCGCTTTAAAAACCCCCAGCAACAGCAATGCCGGCGATAAAATCAGCAAGCCCCACAAAATCACCAGACGGGCCATAAAGATCAAAGCCATCAGCAAGTACGCCAGGCCTGTGAGCACCACCAGTCCGAATGAAAACCATTCCTGCTCACGATGGGGGTTAAATTCCTGTGAGGATTCGAGTTTGAGGTTGATGGGTTGGTTGGTTTTTAAATTGAGTTCCCGCGGCGCGGACGATTGCATTCGCAAATCCAATGTTCCTCCCGACACTCCACTGAGGGTGCCTCCAATGGTCACGGGCGCCGCTTCCGGATTCACCGTTCCCACTGGCACTTCCATCATCGAGTTATCCGGGATGGAAAGCCGGAGATTTTGAGTTTCAGTTTCCGTGGTTTTTCCGAGTTGGTTTTCATAGCCCACGGCGTTGGCGTAAGTGGGAGCGTCCACAATGTCCACGATGCCAATGGGATTTCCGCCACGTGTCAGGAGCGTTTTTTGCAGTAAATTCGCCCCGTCGATGAGCAAGCGGTTCACCGGCAAAGCGAAGTTTACAAAGATCACGGCGAACACGTACACCAAAATCACCCGCTTCAGTTGCTGACGGGGAATAAGCAGGCTGAACATCCACATGGCCGCGATGGCCAGGAGTCCCAAAATGAACAAACTGTTCACGATGGTGAGTACGGTGGTGTAGCTGGTGTTTAGCGCGGGGTTGTCAAAACCCGCGTTGTCGATTCCGATGACCCAGCTCAACGCTTCACGCCCACGGACTAAAAACTTGAGTCCGCCCGTAAGCCACTCGCTTTTTTTCCATTCAGGTCCCGCCACGTCCTGCAATTCCACGGTTTGGTGTCCGGTCGCCTCAAACGTGATCGGCGCTGACGGTTCATCCGGCAAAGGATTTTCCTGCGCCAAAGCAAATCGGATTCCCGTGAAAAACCCCAACGTCAAAATCACCGTGAGTAAGGTCGTGATGAGTTTTTGCCCAAGTTTTTGAATCCAAAGCGGCACGATCATTTGTTTTAAAAATATCTAAATATTATACCTTAAATAATGCGGAAAAGCAAAGCTTTCCTTATAGATGCTTAAGAACCCCCTCATGAATCATGTTTTGTTTGTCATCTTGGGTTTGTCAGATAGATTCTCTATGATTTCCGTTTTTTGTTTGTGGTAAGCCAAAAATTAAAAAACATTCTTTTCCGCTGACGTCAAAAAAATCGCTGAATCATTCCAAAAATCAATGAGGTAATTGCCGGAATCTCGTGGAAATATGGAGTCAATCTGGCATCTAACTTATATCGACTTTATATTGATCTGACTCCATGCCGATAACACATGATGCCAAGAAATCATTCGCAAGGAGCTTTTTCAGAGCAATTTTTTGGCCAACATCAATTCCAAAACGCGTCAAGGTCAAGTGAATTGTAAA
>JAZDOH010000049.1:0-24239 GCA_043798815.1 Candidatus Peregrinibacteria bacterium
TTACCACGCTTTTTTACCCTCCGAACTGCGTCGGTACTTTGGTGATGAGTCGTGGGACATCGAAGAATTTTATTTTACCCGAAAAGGTGAACGCGTCGGCTTTTGGCGATCATTCAATTTGGTCGTGATTGCCAGAAAAAATAGTCGAGGAATTGGAAGTTCCAAATTGGAACATCCAATGAGTTTTTTGCGCTATAATGATCCCATGCCAGCCAAAAAAGTTACTATCTTGGATGTCCCGTTTGATGCCGTCACGTATCGTGAAGCGCTGGAGGCGGTGGAACGGACGGTGCAAGGGGGTAAAAGGGAACATTGGGTTACGGCGAATCCGGAAATGCTGGTGCAGGCGGAAACGAACCCTGATTTTTTACATTTGCTCAAAAACGCTGAAATGATTTTGCCGGATGGAGCGGGTATTTTGTGGGCGGCCACGTATTTACAAAAAACTCCTCCGAACAATCGTTTTTTACGGTATTTCCATTGGCTGGGGTCACTGGCGGGCATTGCCCTGATTCCTTCGCGCTATCATCGCGTGATTCCTCAGCGGGTTACCGGCATCGATTTGATGGTGCAAATCGTCGAGCAGTCCCAGCACAAAGGCTGGCGGATGTTTTTATTAGGCGCTGAGCCGGGAGTGGCTCAGATTGCGGCGGAAAATTTGAAACACCGTTACTCTGAAGTCCAAATCGTTGGCACCTGTGCGGGGAATCCGGCTCTGGAGGAAGAAGAGGAAATTTGCCGTCGGATCAATGAAACCGCGCCGGACATTTTATTTGTGGCGTATGGCAGTCCGGCGCAGGAATTTTGGATTGCGCGCAATTTGAACAAATTCACGACTGTCAAAATGGCCATGGGAGTCGGCGGTGCTTTTGATTTTATTGCCGGTAAAATCCGCCGCGCTCCACGCTGGATGCGAACATTGGGAATTGAGTGGATGTGGCGGCTTTACAAGCAGCCAAAACGCTTTAAACGGATTTGGCGAGCCGCCGTATTGTTTCCGCGCTTGGTGCTTCGGGAGCGGTTGTCTTGAGCACGCGTTTCTGATATCCTGAAATCAGCTTTTCGCCCTCTTCCCGCGATTTTTTAACTGTATGGAGCATGACAGAAAATGACGTCTCCTTATCAGCGGTAAAGGCCGACTTTCGTTCCGAGCCGGTGCAGTTCTTTTTTCGTAAACATTGGACTTATTTTTCGAAGATCGTGATTTTGGGAATTTTAATCGGATTGTTGGTATTGATGGTTATGATTGGGCTTTATGGCCTGGTTCGCGTGTTTCCCGTTTATCCTTTGAGGGTCTTTTTTGTATTTGTCGCCCTCATTGGCAGTTTTTTGTATCTCACTTTGTTTTTTCTGGAGCTTCTCAGTTATTACTTTGAATTGACGATCGTCACGAGTCATCGGGTTATTTTGGTTCAAAAAACCATTTTTTTAAAAAATGACAGTGGCGCTATCGATCTTCCTAAAATCCAGGATCTTTCCGTGGAATCACGCGGAATTCTTCAGAATTATCTTCGATACGGCAAAATGATCATCACCATTTCCGCTTCAGTCCCGCCAGTGGTGATTGAGAACGTTCCCAACCCCCATGAAATGCTCGAACGAGCCAACCGGGTGAAGCGGGAGCACATTCTAAAACGCCAGGAACGACGCTTAAAAACGTCATCTGAACTCGAAGAAGAGGCTTTGGAAAGCCCTTATTTGCAGGACATTCGCAGTTTGCTTAAAAGCACGCCTTGATTTAAGCTGAAGCCATGTTTACTTTTCCTGGCCAGCGTTCGGACGAACACGTGCTGATGGTAATCCGCAAGTTTATCATGGTCTACGTTCGGATCCTTTTGGTTTTTATTCTGACGATTGGCTTGCCCATGGGTTTGTTTCTGTGGTTTTGGGTTCACCAATATCCTTTGGCTGAATTTCCTCATGCCGGCATGATTGTGGGAATTTTTGCCTCATGGTATTTGATTTTCGGGCTTCTTTTTACTTGTGTGGGCTGGGTTAATGAAGCTTTTGATTTATTTATTCTCACCGACCAAAGTTTAATCGATATCACTCAAGTCACTTTATTCCGCCGTTCGGTCACGTCCACGCCGCTTGGGCGCATTCAAGACGCAACCAGCGATGTGAATGGATTACTCCAGACCCTTTTCAATTACGGGAATATCGACATTCAAACAGCTTCCGGTGACAATCGGATTTTCATCGATCGCATCCATAATCCTGGTGATGTTGCGCGAAGAATCATGGATGCGGTTCAGACGGTACGATCCACAGGAGTCAAACAACCGCAGGAATTACAAGACGGTTTTCAGAATCTTTGATTAAATAGGCCATTTTTGGTAAGATTTGTCCACTAACTCTTTATTTATCATGCCACTGACTGCGGAAGACGCTTTGGAAACACAGGAGACACGTGAAAAAGTCGATGACTTGTCCCTTAGGATAACCAGTCAAAACGAAGCGAATGCCGTGCGTGGAAAAATTGATACACTTCTCAATACTTTTGAACGCCAAAGATTGGCGAAAAAGGAAACCATCGATGAATATCACAGAGCCGCCCAAGAGGACAAAAGCTTGGAAGGTTTGCAAGGATTTTACAAATGGATTGCGGATCAATGGCAAAAATCCATGGTTGCTCTCAACGGCGTTCACGGGGAAATCAATCAGGCGGTGCGGCAGGGGATTGCCGGTGAAAATGACCGTGAGTTTTTGATGCAGGAACTCATCCTCACCGATCGACATGACTTTGTGGGAGAGGTAGAAAAAATTCGCAATGTCCTTCGGGAAAAAATGGAGCGCATGCGTCGTGATCGTCAGGAATACGACCAGTTTAAAAACCATAAATTGGTTCAGAACACCGGTTTTTTGAAAGTGGATAAGGACACCAAGTTTCCCGTGCCGGATGAAAAAGTGTTTTTAGCTCTCACGGTTCCTCAGCGGCGGGAGCTTCTAAAAAAACTCCGCGAGGCACTGCCTGCTGCCGAACAGTATGCGGGAAAAGCGGGCAAAGAAAAAACGCCAGAGCTAGATAAAACTTACAATCGACTATTGATTGAGGCTCGGGATCAAGAAAGGATCATTGGCCGAAAAACCTTTGATAAATTCCAAGATGGTTTCAAAAAAATTGATCGGAAAGAAAAGGAAGAATGGATTCGCGGTTTTCAGGCCGAAATGGAGCGCTACAGGACTCTATGGAAGCAAATTCGAGGAACGCTTAAAGATGAACCATTGCAACACATGGAACATCAGAGGAATGCCATGGGGTACACCCAGCTTTTCACTGAATTCGGTCGGGTGAAAGGAGTCGAGTCTGCGCGGGTTGTAGGGAATTATGACCAAAAACTTGATCAGCTTCGTGCTCAAAAAATCATCAGCTTGCACACGAGCAACGCACTCAAAAAAGACATTCGTTCCAAGGATTTAAAAGAACAGTATCGTTATCAGCAGGAATTGGAAGGCCAAATGACGCGCTATCGCCAACTCCGGGCTGGCATTGATCAACTGAAAGACAAAAATGTTCGGGAAGAATTGGATGAACTTTATGAAAGTCCGGAGCATGGCTACACACAAATTTCAGCTCGTTACCAGCAGCTTTCGAGCCAAAAAGATCAACCTGGAGGCCGTACTTTTGAATCCAAAATGCAAAAGCTCTCAAACATCCGCCGTGATCGGGTGCGCAAAAATGTGATCTGGAGCGAAAAGCTTTTGGATACGAGAGAAAAGAAAGAAAAAATGGTTCGGCGATTGGATCAGGTGGTTCGAATGCAAGAAACACAATCCTACGACCAATCCAGTTACGCGGGCAATGTGCGGGAACTCCGGCACGAACGGGAAATGAAGCGCGCGAAACCTTCGACGGATTCAGCAGCCCCCGAAAAATCATCCTTATTCCAACGGCTGTTTGGCAGAAAACAAGAGCAAAGGCAAGAACAAGAGTCCGCAGAAAGTAGCGCCTCCAATGAATCCCAATCCGTCGCTTCACAGCGGGCTCAAAACCGGCAACTCCAGCAAGAATCATCCGAAGGCGTGCAAACAATCACTCAGGCAAATGACGCCTTCAGTATGACTCGCGTCAACGTTGGGCCAACTGAAAAAAAAGTCGTCCAATTCCGCATCGGCGACAGGCAGGCAATGGAAATATTTTTGCAAGAAGACCTCCAACTCGAAGGGCGCGACCAAATTCATCTCATGGCCAAAGAAGGGGAAGTCGATCGAATGAAACTGGAAGAAATTCGATTTTATCGGGATCACCTGAGGGATCAGTTGAGGGTTGCTTAAATTTCTACCCACATGGGCAAGTGGTCGGAAAGTTCGGAGCGCACAACGCCGGCTTTTTTCACCTCAATCCCATTGGAGATCAAAAACAAATCGATGGGTCTTTTGGGTCTAAAACTTGGAAAACTGGGCTCGTGTTTCACCAGTTGAAGCTGGTTTCGTTCCATGAATTCCCTGACTTCCGACAATCCTTTAAAAATATTGAAGTCTCCGCACACCACATACGGTCGCGGACAAGCCCGTAAAATAGAGCCGATTTCTTTGAGCTGTTTGGCGCGGGAACGCTTGCTCAACAGGCTTAAATGCAACACGAATACGCTTTTATCTCCTACCACGCATTCTCCCACTAGCCGTTTCATGCCGGTTTTAATATAATGAGCTTCAAAAGCACTTCTCGTGCCGCTCATCATTCCTGCATGTTGTTTGCGGAAAACCGGTAAGCGTGTCCACAGTGAACGCGGATTGTAACTAGAAAAAGTCTTATAAAACGGCAATCCCAAAGCTTTCACCATTTCATTCACCTGCGAGTGAAATCGATTGCGAAAAGAACCAATGTCCGTCTCCAACAAGCAAACAATATCCGCCCGTTCGCGCCGGAGCATGTGAATGATTTTTTTAAGCACTTTTTTAGAAAACCACAAATACCGCCAACCTTTTAGAAAATACTGTCTCCATGATCCATTCAGCCCCGTACCGCATCCGATGTTGTACAGGAGGATTTTCACAGGTCTTGAATTGTAGTGAATTTATTCGCGTCGTGCAACCGCCGTTCCTGATTCCGAATCAATTGTCCAGTTTTGCAGGTGTGGGGAATGTTTAACGGCGTTAGCGATCATTTGTCCAATTCTAGCAGCCTCTTTGCTCGTATCGTCCGGATCATTCATGGTGAGCTGTTTTAAATAAGCCTCTACAAAAGGAGCATCAGGATCGTTTTCGGGTCCTTTGGTCGTTAAATTTATCCCCCGAGTTTCTAGTCCACAAGCTCGTATCATTAATTTTTTATCTGCTTTAACTAATTTTCCAGCTTCCATGGCAGCTTCTCCTAAAATGCTGTTTGCTGTCGCCAGATCATTTCGTTCCAATGCTTTAAAAAATGCATCTTGAAATCCTCTCATTCGCCTGGTCACTGACATTGAATCAAAAAAATCTTTCGAATCAGGAGCTCGAAGGGCTGTTTGGTTTTTCGCTAAAAGTTCATCCGCAGCACTTCTTGTTTCATCAGTAGGTTTATCCACATCGGGTCTGGGGGTCTTTGGATGCTCCTGTTTTTTGCCCTTCACACCCTCTTGCTTTGTAGGTTCCGCTTCTTCAAAAACCAAGCGATTGGTTTTGAGTAAAGAATTAAATGAGTAATTATGTTTTAGGTTCATGAGCGTAAAAATTAATTTTTATTTTTTAAACTTGAGCTAATTCCCGTTCCAGGCTCACGGTTCCGGTTTCGAGTTTGGCCTGGATTTCTTCGAGTTTTTTGCGGGCGTCCTGGCCGGAACGGTGGAGAGCCGCTTTGAGTTCGGAAAGGGATTTGTCGAGCTCTACTTTTTCTTCAGCGACTACTTTTTGATGGCCTTCCGTGTCGCTTTCCGGCAGAGCGTCTAATTTTTGATGAGCTTTGATCCGAATTTCCTCGCAACGCCGGTCGAAGGCGTCATGCACCTTTTCCAGATAAACTTTGTGCGCCTCTACGGTTTCGTCGTACAGGCGATTCAATTCCAATGGGTCTTCGGGAAGAAGTTGAGTTGTCATATCAAATTATTATAGCATAATTGGATTTGACTTGCAATCCGAAAGGGGCTAAAATCCATCCGCTAACTAGGAAATTATGTCTCATAAAAAAGCCGGTGGCTCCACTAAAAACGGTCGGGATTCACAGAGTAAACGCTTGGGCGTTAAGCTGTTTGCTGGCCAACCAGTTCGCTCAGGAGGTGTTTTGGTCCGCCAGAAAGGCAGCACCTTTTTTGCAGGAAAGAACGTGGGAATGGGGAGAGACTTCACTTTATTCGCGCTGAAGGACGGCGTGGTGCAATTTACGGAAAAGCGGCGTGAAAAATACGATGGACGAACCTATCGCGATAAACTTGTTCATGTCGTTTAGTCGGTTCGACAAGAAACATGAAACCCTGTACCATGAATGCAGGTTTTTTATTTTAAATGTTTATGTCCGAAGGAGGAGATTTTGAACTTTTTAATGCACCGGCGGCACGCGAAGCGGATGAAAAAAGCGATGAGCAGATTCGCGAGGAAATGAAACGGATGCAACAAGCGCTCGCGCAGCTTCGAAAAGAGGAAAGCCAATTCAAGGCGAACGACCAAAGCCTGGCGGCCGTGATCGTACAATTTTTGAGCCAGGCCGGGAATACGGATTTGTTTTTGCTCATTTCCAGAGCGGTGGCGCAAGACATTCCTTCGGAGCTCATTTTGGCGATCATCGCGCTGATTGACGAACGTTCAACGGAAGAGGTTTTTGGTCTGTTGCGCGGAGGAAAAGAGGAGCTGAACGCGGCTTTGACGGTACGGGAGCCTGCTCATTTTGGGGCTTTGGCGCCTGAACACAAAAAAGCCATTGATCAGTGGACCGGAAACATCTATCACGTTTGTTTGAGGCGTCCAAAACGGGTGCTTGAAAGCATTGTTATGAACTTCCGTTCCGCTCAATACGATCCGGAGATGATTCGCGAGCTTTCGCCGGTGCCCGTGCAACTCTCAGCGTTTGTGCTTCGCAAATACCTCGAAAAACAAGGCATCGCTTCCGAGTTTCAGGAATTGCGTGACTTTACCCAAGCGGTGTTTTTACAGATCGTTCAAAATCTGGAACGTTTGATCCATGGGCAAAAACAATTGGAAGGCCGTTAGGCATTTTTAAAATCGGCAATCGCGGTGGAGAGATCCGGGAAGATTTTGAAGAGTTTGCTGATGCCCACGATGGCGAAAATATCTTCCACGTTTTTGTTGGTGCCCACGATCACCACTTCCCCTCCAAGGCTCGTCAAATGCTGATGCCAAGCCACCAGATGTCCGATGGCGTAACTGTTTAAGAAATTGAGCTTGCTGAATTCCAGAATGAGCTTGGTTTTGGGTGTCGCGTTGTCTACAAAACTTTGTAAATCTGTCAGAGAGGTTGCAGCCCCTCCGTCAAAATCACCATCAAAATAGGCGACATGAGTGTTGGACAAATCCGATGAAGGTTCAATCGATATTTTTAGTTCTTCCATGGGTTTAAAAGTTTTAAAATAGTGTGAGCGGCTTCTGCCCCTTTGTCGAGGCGTGCCTTGGTTTGGGCTTGGTTGTTGGTTGTGAGTACTCCGAACGCGATGGGGATACTCAGCCTCAAACCGACTTCCATTATACCTGCCGCGCAAGCGCTGGCAATAAAATCAAAATGAGGCGTTTCCCCGCGCACAATGCATCCCAGAGCGATCACGGCGTGCGGTTTGGTTTTGCGGATCACCTGCTGACACGTCCATGGAATTTCAAAAGCGCCCGGCACGTGCGTCACGGAAATGTTTTTTGGACTCACCCCCGCTTTTTTAAGTTCCCGCAGGCAATTTTCCTCGAGTTTTTGAGTGATGGCGCGATTGTACTCGCTCACCACCAAGGCGATGCGTGTGTTTTTGGGGGCTTTTACAGGCCGTTGATTTGGAATTATTTTTGAAATGAGGGCTAAGGACTAGGAACTAGGGACTAAGTTTTTCGAGGTATTTAGCCATGATGTCCGTTTCCACATTCACCTTATCACCGATCTTGAGTCTCTGGAAATTGGTATTCATCCATGTGTAAGGGGTGATGTTCACCGGAACATCATTTTTTTTTATATCCACCACCGTCAAACTCACGCCGTTGATGGCGATGGAGCCTTTTGGAACCACGTAACGGGCGAGGTCTGTCGGAATTTGAAAGGTCACGAGACGTGAATTGCCGCGTTTTTGGATTTTAGTGACTTTTGCCACCCCTTCCACGTGACCCGTGACGATATGCCCTTCAAAACAACCTGTTTTTGGTAGTGGCAGTTCCAAGTTTACGATGGTGCCCACATGACACGCTCCTAAGTTGGTTTTTTTGAACGTTTCCGGCATTACATCCGCGGAAAATTGCCCGCCCTTAATCTCCGTTACCGTTAAACACGCTCCGTTCACAGCTACGCTGCCACCTGGTTTCAGCTTTTTTACCCAAGCGCCCACTTCAATCGCGAGTTGAGCTTTTGTGATTCGGATGATCTTGCCGGTGCGCGCGATGATGCCGGTGAACATGGCTTTTATTATACCTCATAGTTTCGATATATATCTTCAAAAGTTTGACGTCGCCTGATGACGCTTACTTGTGATCCATGCACCAATACCTCCATAGGAAGTGCCCTCAATTGATAATTGCTTGCCATGGCCATGCCATAAGCGCCCGCTATATCAATGCTCAAAAGATCTCCTTCGCGTACCTCCGGTAATAATCTGTCTTTTGCCATAAAGTCAGAATTTTCACACACTTGGCCTACAACATGATATACATGAGGTTTACCATGAGGATTGCTGATGTTGGTTATTGGATGATAAGACCCATGCATGGCTGGCCGAACGAGTCGATTCATTCCAGAATCAGTTCCAACGAATATTGTTCCATTCAGTCTACGTTTTAAAGTGGTTACCCGCGTTAGTAAATGTCCCGCTTCTGCCACCACATAACGGCCAGGTTCAAAACGGATTTCTAATGATTGGCCAGTTTCTTTTTGATAACGTTCCAGGCGTTCGCGCATTGCCTGCCCCAACGCTTTTAGGTCGAGAGGTTTTTGATCTGGTTCATAGGGCACTCCAAATCCTCCGCCCAAATCGATGAATTGAAGATGAGGAATGCGTCGAGCGATTTTTAACATTGCCTCAAGAGCCAATATCGGCTTTTCTATTGTCAGCCATCCGGAACCGATGTGCTCATGAATTCCCACAAGGTTTAATCGATGAACTTTGACCAATCGCAATACTTCTTCAGCTTCTTCGGAGGCAATTCCGAATTTAGACTCAGATCCTCCTGTGATGTTAGTGAGATGACTTCCCGCGCCTACATTGGGGTTGAATCGAACGCACACATTGTTTCCCGGGAATTGTCGACCGAATTTTTCCAAACGGGAAATGGAGCCAATATTTAAAAGCACACCCAATTCATGAGCCTGACTCATTTCTTCATCGCTCATGTTGTTTTCGGTGTACAGAATATCTTTTGGATCCACTCCACAATGAAGCGCCATTTGAACTTCTTCAGGAGAAACCGCGTCCATCCCCATTCCTTGTCCTGCTATAAGTCTTATCAAACTGGGATTCGGGTTGGCTTTGATGGCATAAAGCAATTTTACGCAGTCAGCCACATTTAAATATCGTCGTAATGTTTCAATCCGATCCAGAATCACATCTCCTGAATAAAGATAAGTTGGAGTTCCGTGGCGCCTGGCAATTTCTTCTGCATCTACATTGTCACCAAAAATATAACGATTATTTTCGAATCTCATTTTTAAAGAGTTAAATGATTCATTGATAGGTGCTTGTAAGGCTTTCCAATACTCTCTCCATGTAATCTCGATAATCGGCAATTACTTGCGCGTCCTGATCAACAAAAATACTATGCAAAGCTCTTACTACGTCATCGCATAAATTTTCTCTAACGAGGAATGAAATGCGTAATTGAGATTTAGAGAGAGTAATTCCGTGAATATCTGCTCCTCTAAAACTTAATGCACCCGCAAGAGTCATTAGAATTCCACGTTTCCCTTTTAGTTCACTCCCAACAACTGAAACGCACGCATAGGCCTCCTGATCCCAATCCAAAGTATCCACGGGATATCTTTCTTCATCTACAATCACACCCTGACTCAATTCAGTGCGAACTCTTTCAATTTTTTCACGGTAAGCTCTTCGTAGAGATCTATCCCGCGGAAGAAGTAAACTAAAGGTGAGTTCGGATCCCGAACAGAATATACAATCAATGATGATACCTTCTCGTTTAAGGGCATTGCCAATAGAATCTATGAATCCTTGCTGATCCGCCATTTCAATTACCCGAATCGTTAACGTGTCGATGTTGCGATTGCCGGTAATGTTTTTAAAGGCATGACGAGTTTCGATTCCCCCTGTGGTGTAGATGGTTCCTGCCCCTTCGTTCGCAGGTTCGCGAAAATCTCTGAATTCCAAATCCAGTTTGTGCCGTTCCGCCAGAGCCAAAGCGCTGATCTGCATTAGCCCCGAACCCCCTTCCGCGGACGCGATTTCCGCCCCTTCCGCGAGAGAAATATGTCGATGTCGTACCGGCTTGTTGTTTGATCCGAGAACGTTTGGATTAGCCGTTAGAACACCTTCCACACCTTTCCAAAAACGAGTGGCTTGCAGGTTGAAACCCATTTCTTTTAATACCAGAGCCACATCCACTGCTGTGGTATCGGTATAGCTACGTCCAATATCTTCCGAAATTCCATGAGGCGTATTGCCTACATGCCCTCCGAAAATTTGAATAACCTCCGCTCGTATTTCTCCAACAGCCCTAATGGATTCTTCAATTCCTGCGCGTATGGCCTCATGCAAACGGCGTACCGAAAGCGTGTTGCCATTGGCAGGATACCCCCTTGCGTTTACCTCATCATAAAAGTGTGACTGATTCCCTTCTTGCTCCAGGTAAATTTTTAGAAGCATTCCGGCAATTTTTTCTCCAAAACCTATAACCTGATCTCTAATTTTGAAAGTCCTCGCTTCCGATCTTAATACATTGGTAATGGCCTTATGAGCTATTAGAGCCGTTCTTAGCTTTTCGTATTCTTGTTGGTAGGTAGTATTAGCACGATCTTTATGTTCACCCGTGAAATAACGTTCAAAAATCGTTTCATGAAGTCCTCTGGTTGGATGAAAAGCTCCATCAATAGATCTTTCCTGATAATCTTGTCCATCCAGATTATCCATGGCGGTCATTAGAGTATCTGTAACCCCCTTGAATGCCGAAACAACTAAAACAATTCTTTCACCTCGTTGTTTGCGCGTGTCGATCATGCATTTTACCTGATCGAGCTGAGACATGGCTTCTCCGCCGAGTTTGTTAACGGTGGTTGGCTGTAGAGCGTGTTCCATAGAATTAAATAAAATTGATAAAGGTAGCATTTAAAAAACCGGCTTCAAGGTTGAAGTCGGTCGGCTTAAAAGCGCGCAAAAAACTTCAACCTTTATGGGGTCTTGTTTTTCTTGCTGCCAGTAAGAGCTTGTGCAATCGAGTTCATGCTGAATCTTTTATACATTAGATTTTAACGCATGTCAATCTTTTTTCAAAATCGCCTGGAACGCTTCTTGAGGCAAATTCACACTTCCCATCTGTTTCATGCGTTTTTTACCTTTCTTCTGTTTTTCCAGGAGTTTGCGTTTGCGAGTGATGTCACCGCCGTACAGGTAGCCGGTGACGTCTTTGCGTAAGGATGAAATGGTTTCACGGGCGACGATTTTTCCTCCAATGGCGGCCTGGATGGCAATGACGAATTGGGCTCGGGGAATGACGTCTTTGAGTTTTTTGGCCAGACGGCGACCCAGCGCTTCCGCTTCACTGCGATGGCAAATGGTGCTCAGCGCTTCCGCCGCGTCTCCGGCGATCATGATGTCGAGCTTCACCAAATTCTCTTCGCGGTAGCCAATCAATTCGTAGTTCATGGAACCATAGCCGCTCGTCACATTTTTAAGCGCATCGTAAAAATCCAGAATGATGGTGGCCAAGGGCATTTCAAACAGCACCAGAACGCGTTCCGCATCAATATAGCTCAGATTTTTGTAGGTACCGCGGCGCTGTTGTGCAATTTTCATGATGTCACCCACTTTATCTTTGGGGCACACGATTTCCATTTTCACCCAAGGCTCTGCCACCGCGTCAAAAAACGAAGGGTCGGGCATGTGAGATGGCGATGAGATGGTTTTAATTTCACCGGTTTTTAGTTTGATTTGATAGCTGACCGAAGGCGCAGTGACGATGAGATTTAAATCATATTCGCGCTCCAGCCGTTCCTGCACGATGTCCATGTGTAAAAGTCCGAGAAATCCGCAGCGGAAGCCTGAGCCCAGGGCGGGGGATTGGTCGGATTCGTACGTAAGGGCGGAGTCGTTGAGACTCAATTTTTCCAGTGCGTCCCGAAGGAATGGGAAATCATTTCCCTCCGTGCAATAAATGCCGGCGTACACCATAGGAACCACTTTTTTGTATCCGGGCAAAGGCATCGCCTGTTCGAGTTTGGCTTTTTCGCCTTTCCAAATGGTATCCCCCACGCGTGCTTCACCCACGGATTTTAAACCCGTGACCACATAACCCACTTCTCCCGGCTTGAGTTCCTGGTGGGGTTCGTATTTTGGGCGAAAGTAGCCGACTTCCGAAGCTTCAATATCCGTTTTAGCATTTAAAAAACGTAATTTATCATTTTTTTTAAAAGTTCCGCTCATCATGCGAATGTAGGCCACGACTCCGCGGTAACTGTCGTATACCGAATCAAAAACCAAGGCTTTAGCTTCTTTGTCGGCAGACATTTTTGGTGATGGGACGCGATCAATAACCGCCTGAAGCAGTTTTTCCACATTCAGGCCTGTTTTGGCCGACACTTCAATCACTTCCTCGCGCGGCATGGCGAGCGCATTTTCAATTTCCTCTTTTACCCGCTCGGGTTCCGCCGCCTCCATGTCGATTTTGTTGATGACGGGGATGATTTTAAGGTTGTGCTCGAGCGCCATGTACAGGTTCGCGAGAGTTTGAGCCTGAATTCCTTGAGTGGCGTCGACGACCAGAATGGCCCCTTCACACGCGGCCAGCGACCTCGATACCTCATAACTGAAGTCCACATGCCCGGGCGTATCGATGAGGTTGAGGATATAGCCTTTATAGTCCATTCGCACCGGCTGAAGCTTGATCGTGATGCCGCGCTCTTGTTCCAAATCCATCGTGTCCAGCATTTGACCATGGGTCATATCTCGCTTTTCCATGGTGCCCGTAACTTCAAGGAAGCGGTCAGCTAGCGTGGATTTGCCGTGATCAATGTGCGCGATGATGCAGAAGTTGCGGATGTTTTTCATAGCGGGATGATTTTAGCGGAAAACCATAAAACTCGCCATTGGCAGTTCTTTAGAAGCTATGAAACTTATCTGCTTGTCAGGTAGAGGTATGGACTAATAGGTAGAATTTTGCAAAAATCGAGTTGTATACTACTTAAAATATGATATCAAGACCAGAAATAGGAGAAGAGAATCCATTTGACGACAGCATGCGTTCTATAGCAAGAAGGACGCGCTTAACTGTTGGAATTATAATAGCAATTGGTTTTTTGGTGGTTGCAGGTAAGGTCGTCAAGGGGTATTTTAGCAAAAATCAGTCAGTTGGTTCAGAAGTGACAGATAGGCCAAGCGAATAGTTAAGTAGTCGAATTTACAGGCTCGCGGCATACAGTTAGAGCTTTCTTGATTTTTACTTTTTATACGTATAATATACGTATAACTTAGTCATTTTTAGAAAGTGCCATTATGGGTCTACCCAGACAAATACCTCGAAAGGTAAAGAAAAAGCTGACCATTACTGTAGATGAAAACGTTTACCAGGCACTTCATCATTCTATTGGGCGCCGTAAGATTAGCGGGCTTATCAATCTCCTTGTCGAAGAACATCTCCAGGAAAAGCAACTTAAGACTAATCTCACTGGCTCTTATTATTTAAAAGACTTGGAGGAACATCCGCACGATGATTTTGAATAAGGGGGACATCATTTGGTACGGGAAAGGCAGAAAACCAGGAAAAAAGGCTGTCATTGTCAGTAATAACCAAAGCAATCGCCATTTGGATCGTTTTCAAGTCGTTCCACTGGAAAAATCCGCAGGAGGCCTTTATGCTGGAGAAGTGGAGCTCATGGTTCAGGGGCAGCGCCTAAAGGCTGTGACTCATCGCTTGATGACAATATCTCAAAAACTGTCCCGTGGTCGCGCCGGAACCCTAACGTCCGAAGAACTCATGAAGCTTAATATTGTTCTTCAAATTCAACTCGATCTTCTTTAAAAACCGATATGAAACAATTTTTCTATCAACTCACAGTAGAGGAAGCAGTAGCGAAGCTTGGCACGTATGTCCAAAAAGGTTTGACTCAGGTAGAAGCGGCGCGGCGCCTAAAAGAAGTGGGCCCTAATCAACTTGAAGAATTCAAAAAACGCTCCATGATTTTGCGGTTTTTGGATCAATTCAAAGATCTGATGATCGTCGTGCTCATTGTAGCTGGGCTTCTCGCCTATTATTTGGGAGACTTCCATAGTGGCACGGTGCTTCTCGTCATTGTGCTCATCAACGCGTGCATGGGGTTTTACCAGGAATTCAAGGCGGAACGTATTTTGGCATCCCTCAAAAAAATGGTGCGTGGAAGGGCCATTGTGGTCCGCGACGGTCAGCGGCGGGAAATTGATAGCGCTGAACTTGTCCCTGGAGATGTGGTTTATTTAGAAGAAGGTTCTGCTGTTCCGGCGGACGTACGCCTGATCGAAACTACACACTTTAGTACCAATGATTTCATTCTCACCGGCGAATCCGTGCCACAGGAAAAAAAGGCGGAACTGGTATTTGATAAAGTGGTTACCGTCAGCGATCAGGACAATTGCGTGTTTTTGGGAACCACGGTGGCTAAAGGCAATTCCCTGGCGCTCGTGTATGGCACTGGCATGAACACAGCGGTTGGCCGCATTGCCAAAACCAGCCAGGAGATCGAAGAAACCTCTTCTCCATTACAGCTCGAATTCAATGATCTGGCAAAATTGTTAACCAAGCTCGCAGGCTGTATAGCGCTGGGAATTTTTGTTCTTAATTTTTTTCTCAACCTTAAATCCGGGCAGTCGGTGGGCGCCTTAGTCCAGTTGAGTATTTTGTTTGCTTTGGGAGTAGCGGCCGCTTGCGTTCCACAGGGGCTGCCAGCGCAAGTGTCAGTAGCTTTAAGCTTGGGGGTGGGGCGCATGGTTCGGGAAAAGGCAGTAGTGAAAAAACTCTCAGCGGTCGAAACACTAGGCTGTACTACGCTCATTTGTTCCGATAAGACCGGCACCATCACGAAGAATGAAATGACCATTCTTGATTGTTACGTGATGCATCGTCGGTTTAAGGTCACTGGGGCGGGTTATGAGCCCAAAGGAAAGATTTTAGATGAATCGGGACAGGAAATAGGCGCGGAACTACTAACCGATATGAAGCCATTTTTCCTCGATGGTTTTTTGTCATCGAACGGCCGTGTAAACCCTCCCGATGATGCCAATCATCCTACCTGGTATGCAATTGGAGATCCTACAGAGGCGGCTTTCATGACGTTGGCTATGAAGGCGGGGTTTGATCCTAGTCTAATTGATAAAGAATATGTACGCGTAGTTGAACTGCCTTTCGACAGCGATCGTAAACGCATGACCATTGTTCGCGAGCACAAGGGCAAGCTCATCGGTTATATGAAAGGAGGTGTGGAATCGGTTTTGTCCGTTTGTAATCGCGTAAATGATGGCGGACATATTACTCCACTGGATGACGCCAGAAGGAAAGAAATCATTAAAATCGCGGAAACGTATAGCGGTCACGCGCTTCGGGTGATTGCCTTGGCGTATCATGATTTTTCTCATTTTCATAAGTCTTATTCCATTGAAAAAACGGAAAAGGATTTTGTGTTTGCCGGTTTTGTAACCATGTTGGATCCACCACGTGATGGCGTCAAGGAAGCTATTCAAGCTGCTTATGACGCACACATCAAAGTAATGATGATTACTGGTGATAACGCGGTAACGGCCAAAGCTATTGCAGAGTCCATTGGCATGCGCAACCCGTCCGGCGAGCTTCCGGTGTTCACCGGGGATGAAATCAAAACCATGTCGGATAACGATTTGAAACGGCTGGCTGGATATCAGGCGGTTATTTTTGCCCGCGTTTCCCCGGATGATAAATACCGCTTAGTCAAACTTTTTACCGAAGGGGGCGACGTGGTGGCAGTCACGGGTGATGGTGTGAATGACACGCTTAGCCTAAAGCAAGCGGACATCGGTGTGGCCATGGGGCAGTCGGGTTCCGAGGTGGCCAAAGAAGCTTCGGAAATCGTGCTTCTCGACGACAATTTTTCTACCTTGGTGACCGCGGTCCAGGAAGGCCGCGCGATTTTTCAGAACTTGAAAAAAGCGATTTTTGGTAATCTTACCGCGAATTTCGGAGAATTGACGACCGTGCTCATCGGTTTTATTGGCGTTGGGTTCGGCCTCCCCAGTCCTCTTACCGCGGTGCAAATTTTGGCCATCGATCTGATTGGGGAAATTTTGCCGCTTATGGCTCTTACGTTCGATCCGCCGGAACACAGTCTAATGAAAGAACCTCCTCGAAATCTAAAAGATCACGTGGTGAACCGCCGGAGCCTTCCCCCTCTTTTCTTTTACGGCTTTTGGCTTGGAGTTAGCGGGTTCTTTTCGTTTTTCATGGTTTACTACGTTCATGGCAGCTCATTGGCTCAGGCTCAAACCGCCACGTATTTGGGGGTACTCTTCGCCCAGTACGTCAACATCCTTTCCATTCGAACCGAACGGACGATATTCACCTCTTATTTTTGGAAAAACCGCCAGCTTTTTTACGCGTTCCTGGCTTCGCTGACCATGGTGGGGGCAGTGCTTTATATCCCCGCCATTTCCATTTGGTTCGGGTTCGGGCAACTCAAACCTGCCCTCTTGCTGTATCCAGTGCTGGGGGCTTTGGTTTTCCTTTTGTGGCAGGAAGGGGGCAAGTGGTTAGTTCACCGCCGGCTTCGTGTTTGAAAGATTGGAACTAATCGCTTCCGCGACACTCATTTCTATTTGCTGAAAACGAATGATGCCTTTACCGGTTTTTGAATTTTTTCCTTTCCAAACCACTCCTACTTTTTCGGATTTATCGGAAGAGGTTTGGGGTTCCCAGAACGGTTGCCCTTTGCTCTCGCCCAATTCGATCACTTGAGCCGTTTGGCTGGCTTCCGTGGAGATGGGTTGTCCTTTCAGTTTCCAGCTACCGCTTTCTTTGTCTTTTTCCTGCCACAGCACCATGGCGCCATTTTCTAAGTGTACCACGGTAGGATCTTGTTTAACTCGAAATGTAGGAACTTCCACATCAAATTCCGTTCTGGCGATGGAACCGTTATTTGCCAAAACAGCTGCCTGAATATTTTGATAAACCAATTCAAGGTCTTTGTATTTGTCCCACTTTAAATCCTTTTTCCACGCCACCAAAAATTGACTGGTTCCGAACGGGTTGATGGCAGGCTGGGTTTGATCCCCCTTGGTTGTGGCATTCACCGTGACTTCAGCGGGACTTGCCGGAGTGCCGCTGGAGTCAAAGGCGCGTGCCTTGATTTCCCAATCTCCTTTTTCCGCCAACGTTTGCCAGGCTACGAGCGTTTTTCCCTCATCGCTTAGGGCCACCACAGGATTTTCCATGGCAACCGCTATAGCCCCCTCCACCGTATCCGCTTTTATTTCCCGATCATTTTTTGATTTTGAGGAATCATACAGTCGCAGGAAAATCCTTTTTTCTTTGTTGAATCCCGATTCACTCGTCCACACGACCGCAAAGTTTCCCGCGGCATTCATGGCGATGTCGGGGGATTCCTGGGATCTTTTGGCAGCGGTGTTTACACGAAATTCCGTTCCACGGGGATTTCCATTGAAATCAAAACGCTGTCCAAAGACTCCGGCGCCTTCCCCATCCTGCTTAAAGCTGGTCCACACTACCACAAAATTTCCCTTGGCATCCATGGCTACGTGCGGCTCTTTTTGGTCTGCCAACGTGTAATGATTCGCCCGAATGGGATTCTTTAAAGAGGGCTTGTCCGTATGGGTTTTGAGCGCGTAAACATCGTAATCCGCTCCCTTTTTTTCCTGCCATACAATCGCGATATCCCCTTTCTGGTTCATGGCGATGTCCGGGCTTTCCAAAGTGTATCGCTTGCTCATGATGTCGAATGTTTGAGCCAAGCCATTTTGAGCAAACGTGAGGTCTTGCGTCATTTGAGAAAAACTCACAATTCCCATCGTCAGAACCGTTGTGGCCGCTAAGCCGACAATAAAAATCAGCTTTTGGTGGAAAGGATCGAAATCATTGATCATCTCATTGACCTTGTTATTAATCCTTACATTATACCATAATTTTCTTGTTGTTTGAAAGGTGATTTGTTACAATTAACCCCAGTCCTTAAAACAAAATGCATGCGCCACATCAGAAAATCAACTTATCGGCTTCCTCGATCCGCCCGGCGATCCGCCCGTATCCGAAGGCCTGAATTTAAATTTGAACTGGAATCTCATGTCGCGCGCGAAGTTGGGGCGGTGATTTACATCGGTCTTGCCGTCATTTCGTATCTCATAATCACTGGCCGAGCTGGCATTTTAGGGGATTCACTCGATCACTACCTTCGCCTTCTTTTCGGTGTTGCTACTTTAGCTTTACCCGTGATTTTTTTGGTGATGGGACTCACCTTGTTTATCTCCCATCGTATTCGTTTTCACGCCACACGCCTATTAGGCATTGGACTTCTTTTGTTCGCGGCTTTGGGCTTGGCGCACCTGCGCACACCCGTGGATGGCATGCTCGACAGCGTGCAGGAGTTTGGCGGGTATATTGGATTTTTAGCCTCTGTACTCCTTCGGATTTTTATTTCAGATCTTGGAGCCAAAGTGGTGCTTATTTCCATGCTGCTCGTGGGGGCTCTCATCAGCTTTGAGGTTTCCATCAAGAGCATCATTGGTCTCTTTTTACCCAAAGAAAAACTGGAAGGCCGTCAGGCGCTGGCGATCAATGCCAATGCTCCCAAATTGATCGAGCCTGGCAAACTCAACATCGTAAAGCCGATGCTTGGCAAGGCGAATGCCAATGGTCAGACGGAGGATGTAAAGAAGGAAGATGCCTTCCCTCTACCAGCGGATCACAAGCCTCAACCCATTGCGATCAATAAACCCGTAATGGTTAAAAAAGACGCTGAACCTGAATTCAAACCTGACGAAACGGATTATTCGGATTGGAAATTTCCATCTCTCGATCTCCTGAGCTCCGCCAGCTCCGAGGTTTTTGTGAGCGATAAAGTGCTCAAAGCCAACGCCGAAAAAATCCAGCAGAAATTGTCCCAATTCAGCATTGACGTGGCCATGCGGGACGTGAACATCGGCCCTTCCGTGGTGCAATACACCCTGCAGCCCCATGAAGGGGTTAAATTGAATAAAATCACAGCGCTCAAAAACGATTTGGCTCTGGCGCTCGCGGCCAAGTCCATTCGCCTGGAAGCGCCCATCCCCGGCAAGTCGCTGGTGGGGATCGAAGTGCCCAATGACAAACGCATGATCGTGCATCTGCGTGAAATGCTCGAGAGCGGAGAATTTTCAAGCATGCCCAGCAAGCTCCGTCTTCCCGTGGGGCGTGATGTGAGCGGAGCCCCCGTGATCGATGACCTTGCTAGCATGCCGCATCTTCTCGTCGCCGGCGCCACCGGTTCCGGAAAATCCGTGGCCATGAACGCGTTTCTGGTTTCGCTTTTGTACCAAAATTCCCCCCGTGACCTTCGGTTCATCATGGTGGATCCCAAGCGCGTGGAACTTACGACTTACAACGGCATCCCGCATTTACTGACGCCCGTGATCACTGAACCTGAGAAGGCGCATGCCGCCCTCAAATGGGCCGTCAAAGAAATGAATCGGCGCTATCGTGAATTTGCAGACAAAAAGCATCGGAACATCGAAGAGTACAACGCCGTGGAAGAGAAAAAATTGTACAAAATCGTTATCGTGATCGATGAACTCGCTGATTTAATGATGCAATCCACCAAAAAAGAAACTGAAAACCTGATCTGCCGCATCGCGCAAATGGCTCGCGCGGTGGGCATGCATTTGGTCATTGCCACCCAGCGGCCGAGTGTGGATGTGATCACTGGGGTGATCAAGGCCAACATTTCCACGCGCATCGCTTTCACTGTGACGGCTGGCGTGGATTCGCGCACCATCATCGACACGGTTGGCGCGGAAGATTTGCTGGGCATGGGTGATATGCTGTACCTCCCGAGCAATATGAGCCGGCCCATCCGTGTGCAAGGGGTGTATGTGTCCAGCAAAGAAATCGAACGGGTCACCAACAACGTGAAACTCACCGTGGGTCCGCATTACATGGATGAAATCACATCATTTTCCACTGAAAAAGACGATGTGGATTTGGTTGGCGCGGGTGATTATGGGACGATCCATGATGACATGTATGAAAATGCCATGGTCGTAATCCGGGACACCGGAAAAGCTTCCGCCTCCCTCCTCCAGCGCCGGCTCAGCATCGGTTACGCCCGCGCCGCCCGCATCCTGGACTTGCTCGAAGAACGCGGCATGATCGGCCCGGTAGACGGAGCGAAACCGAGAGAAATTTATCTTTAATCATGCATCGCTTTTACATTCCGTCATTGGATTTGACCACGGATACGGTTTCGATCGTCGATCCGCACCGTGTTCATCAGATTGCCCGGGTGCTCCGCATGCGCCCCGGGGAATTGCTCAGCGTGTTTGATGGGCGCGGAGAAGAGCGCGAAATCAAGATTTTAGAAGTCACGTCGCACCAGGTGCTGGGACAGCGGTTGGAACGGTTGATCCGTCGCACTGAACCTTCAGTTCAAGTGAGCTTGTATCAGGCGATTCCCAAAAAAACCGCGCTGTTCGAATGGGTGGTTGAAAAAGCCACGGAGCTTGGAGTGAGCGCCATTTACCCCCTCATCACGGAACGCACGGAAAAACGGCGCATGAGCAAGTTTGAACGGCTGGAGCGCATTGCCATTGAATCCACCGAACAATGCAACCGCCTGCGTGTGCCACTCATCCATCATCCCATCTCCTTTGAAACCGCTTTTTTACAAGCTAAGAATGGTTACCTGGCTTATGAGTTTGAAGAGGGAATGGATTTGCTCGATTACGGCAAAGCGCTGATGACCGGCAACGCGTTGCAATTGTTCATTGGCCCGGAAGGCGGATTCAGCCAAAAAGAAGTGAATGCGGCAAAAAAAGCGGGAATTAAAATTTACAGCCTTGGGTCGCGGATTTTACGCACCGAAACCGCGGCTATTGCGAGTTTGAGCCAGCTGTTGCCTCTGATCCGCTGAACGCTTCCACCGCTTTGTTCAGCTTGGTCGCCGCATCCGTCATGGCGTCTTTGGTTTGGATCACCTGCGTTTTAAGTTCATCGTAAGATTTTTTGGCATTTTCCGCTTTTACCTTGATTTCACCCACGGTGGTTTTAACCTCATTAAATTTATCTTGTACGTTCTTTGCTTCGCTGGTCACATTATTCCATTTCTCAGAAATGGATGCCTTAAAACCATCCACTTGCTCTCGGATGAAAGGGATTTGCACCAAAATATAACCCGCGATGATGATGAGAAGGAGTTTGAAAAGAGTTTTAATCATAAAGATAGGGACTAGGAACTAAGGACTAGGAACTAGGTGGAGTATAGCAGATTTGCGCTTCTACGCAAAAACCGTTAACCTCAGGCCAATGACGCCCAA
Organism: Candidatus Peregrinibacteria bacterium; assembly: GCA_043798815.1. Lineage (GTDB taxonomy): Bacteria > Patescibacteriota > Gracilibacteria > UM-FILTER-43-11 > UM-FILTER-43-11 > JAZDOH01. Next base: position 21,798 of record JAZDOH010000049.1, read on the forward strand.
TGTGATTTTTTTCATCGCCTTTTTCCTCGCCTTTTCCCTGCTCGAATTGATGCTGATCGTTTTACTCAACCGTTTTGCCAGAGGTCATTGGGTTTTTTTCATCGATAAAATCATCCGATTCCAAGTGCATCACCGAAACTCTTTGCGTTGGTTCGCTTATGGGAGTTTATTTGTGGCGGCTTTGTTTCTTTTTTATTCCGGCTCGCTGGGAGGGGTGCTTTTTGCCGCAACACCCGAGCTCCGGTGGTTTTCCCTGAGTTTGGCGGGAGTCATGATCCTGATCTACTTGCTGATGACTCGTCGGGCCTCCAAGTTGGCCATTGAACGACGCATTCACACGTACCTGTATGCGCTCTTTTCACTATTTCTATTCGCATTCATCGTGGTTTTGGCGGATCAAATGTACGGGAGTTATCAGGAGTGGATGAATGATACCCTCATCCGCCCGACCGTGCGCCAGGTTCAGCAAACCCTGGATCAGCAACAAAAGAACGTCCTCCTGGAAAAATTCCAGGCACAGGCGAAAGCGGGGGAATGCCAGCCGGTGGATTATCGCGCGCAGGAAGGGGAGGGATTGAAGCAATTTGTGTTTGTGGCGTCGGATCCGGATTTGATTGCATCGGATTACGTGGACGGCATGGACATCAGCACCGAACTCAGAGGCCAAGCTTGCACCGACGGCGAAAACACCTTCCTCCTCAAACGCGATGGGAGCTGGTATTGGGTAATATCATCATAGGTTATTTTTTTATGATTTTAGATTTGACTAAAGAGTAATTTTAGTGTATGATGACAGTAAATTAACTTTTTAAAAAATGTCTGATGCTGTCGTAGAACCTTTTTTACCCGATGTACCCACCGAGTTACCTGATGATCCGGTCGAATTGGTTAAAAGCTGGATTGGCAGAATAGGGGAAGCTCTTAAATTAAGAGCGAATAAAGCTATCGCAGACATGGAGGCTGTTGATGGCAGAGTTGCCAAGAGACAAGTGTTAAATGTAGGTATCGAAGCTTTACGGGATGAGATTGGCGGACCTGGGCGAAAAGAGATCAGGCGTAAAGGGTATGAGCTAAGAGAGGCTCTCAGGATGGCGGGTAGGGGTAAAGAGATACAACCAGTTTTGGATCTGCAATATGTAGATGCAATTTTAGAACTTCAGAAGACACAAAGAGAAAGGATTGAAGCTGTACGGCATCGTATTTTAAGAGTAGGCGGTTCAGCAGATTAATGAATACCAAGATTCGGATTTTGAAAGTAATTACCCCAAGATTCAACATTGACAAAGCTAAATTTGTATGTATAATACGAGTATCTTTTTATCTCTTCACACTCTTGATGCACAATGAAGAAAAACCCCGACCACCCACCATACGGGAGACCCGTTCCAGATCTCTTAAGTGAGATGGCTGCAAGTGGTATTCTGAATTTTGGTGATTATCCTTATGCAGAAACACGGAGATGTCATGATATCGGAGATGCTAATAGGAGTCTTGTGAGTGAATTGCTGCAAAGAATCGGAGATAGGGACATGTGCTTAGAATACGACGATGCAGCAAGATTGTTCGTAGATGGTTTGCCAGATGCTGAAGCTGGAGATTCTGCAGGTTCAAGAAAGGTAGAATTTGACTACGATGCTCATGCCAGAGCAATCATCAGAGCTGCCAGATTACAATGTGGTGAATGCAGAAATTTTAAGTGCCCACGACGTTTTGAAAAGAAGTCACGAGGACGTCGATTTAGAATTTTAATTGATGCCGCTCTGAACTGCTTGCGCTAATTCTAAGAAGTTAGGCCAATTTTCGCTTTAAAAGCTAAAGTCGATTTTCTCCTGTTCCACAAAGCCGCGTGGGCTGAAGGCGCTGATGGTCAGTTTTAGTTTTTTGCCTTTGCGAATGGCAGTTTTGGCTATTTTAAGTTCGGTGGTGAGCGAGTTTTTTAGGCTGAATTCGAGTTTACCGTCTACCATGAAAACCGTTAAGAAACGGGTGGTCGTTGGAGGCGTAAGCCAGCGGATTAAAAAGTAATTCTCGGTTTCTTCGATCACCCGGATATTCAATTTGCGCTGGTCGGTGAGTTTGACGGCATCCGGAGTGATGGAGCTTTTCACTTTGGCGTGCGCCGATTCGCTCCAAAACGAACTTTTGTTTCCCGCGGCGTCCACAGCCATCACATAAAAGTAATAATCGGTGTCATTTTCCAAATTTTCCACAGCCAGGTAAGCGTTTTTGGTGGATTGTTGATTTTCAGCGCTGTCCGCAGTCATTTTTTTACGGTCCATTGGGTAGCGGGAGGTGCTCACAAGGTAATGATCCACCGCAACGTTGTCGGTAGCGGTGCGCCAATACACATAAGCTTTTCCGTTGCGCGGGATCGCACGCACTCGTGTCACGTCGCTGGGGCGGATGACGTCTCCCGTGGTCACTTTCGGAACCGAAATTCCT
>JAZDOH010000053.1:0-10108 GCA_043798815.1 Candidatus Peregrinibacteria bacterium
TTGCGCGGTTTTGGTGGCTTCGTATTTGGATTCCAAAGCCGCCTCACCCATGTACACATGAGGTAGGGGAGCTGCCGCAGCTGCCATGGCCGTTGTAGCGCCCACCGCTCCCGCGGCAAGAGCCACTTTGCTGGCGATCGCTATTGCCACTTCCGCGCCCGTTGCAGCGGTATAAAGTCCGCCTTTTTGCAGTAAAATACCTCTCCGTTCCGTATTTGAAGTGCTGCCCGCTTCCGCAAACGCCTGATACGCCTGGAACCCATAAACAGCGGCTCCCGCGTACGGCATCGCCCGTGCGATAGGTCTGAGGAATTTGAGCAATCGTCCGACTTCCGGCGGGAATTTGACGATGAATTTTTCCGCTTCTGCCACTTCTTTAATGATCGTTTCCACCTCAGCGGCATTGCCCGCTTTCGCGATCCTGGCCGCCATGGTATCCGCCATTGCCGGTGGGATTTTTTTGGCCTTCAAAATCTTGGCAATGTCCGCTTCCGTTTTGCCGCGTTTAGCCAAATCAGCCAACTCAGCTTTTGTGAACTTCGCCCCCCGCCATTTCTCAAAATCCTGATACCACTTGCGGTCATGCAGCCATTCGCTGGAACGCGCCGCGGCACGCTCAGCCCCTTTGGAAACCGCTTTTGCGGCTCTTGCCGCGAATGATTCTCTTTTGGCGATATCAATCATTTGTTTGAATTCTTTGAATTTTTTAGGATCGGCAATACGCGTTTTGATCAATTGTTTTAATTCATCTGGAGTCAAAAGTCCCTCTTTAGCCATCTGCTCTAAGCGCTGTGTAAAAGAGGCTGCATCCAAGTCCGGTAATTTTCTCAAGTCTTCCATAAAATTTCTCACACGTTTCGCAACCGCTGTAAATTCTTTTATATCTTCGTGCGCTTTTCGTTCCAAACCTATAAAATCACCAGCTTCGTGTTTAAGGGCAGGGTTATAATCAAAGAGATCATTGTAGTCACGAATAAAATAATTAGCCCATCGTTCGCGGTACACTTGGTAGACATCCTGAAAAATCAACCTTCTTGCCTGCCTGACAGGTCCTTTAGGCAAAGCTTTTGCGGCTTGGATAGGGGAGAGAACCGATTTAGTCAGTTCATTGTATTTGTCAAAAAGAGTCAAGCTTCGTTGCATTCTGGCAATACTGCCCAAATCCGCGAAAGGAGAACGGATGACGCTCATGATGCGTCCACCAATACGGTAAGTCTCCCTCAATGTGCGGTACCCCGCAATTGGCATTGTTACCGGAGCCATTGCTCCGCGTTTTGCTCCGTGTAGCATCCCCGCTACTCCTTGCATAATGCCCTGATGAAATCGGGCATTGAGCAGGGCTCCTACCGCGATGTAGGGCGCGGATTCTACGAGGTAAGTTTTAACAGCGGCACCGGAGAAAAGTCCTTGGAAAGTGTGCAGGGCAATTCCCATCGGTTTGACGAAGAAATATTTCCCGAACAAATATAAAACCCCCAAATCTTCTCCCGTATCACTTTTGGAATAGATCAGGGTTCCTCCGGCGGCAAAAAGAGCGTCGAATAATGTTTTTGCATCCGTGGTTTCATCAAAAAAGTCCCCCCAATTTTCTGTAACGCTCAAAATCAATTCTTTTGGAATTTGGATCATTCCGCCTCTGAATGCTTCCAAACCGAAGGTCGCTGGCAATTGGAGCCAATCCGCATTTTTGAGATTTTCGCGGAAATCAGGTTGCGCGCTTGGCTGTGGAATCCCGGAGACAAATTCCCACCAATGTTTGGCTTTTCGCTTCACCCGTCGAACTGTCTGTTCTCCCATGAAGCGGAGGTAGGGCGCCAAAGCGCCTAAGTATTCGGGGATTTTGAATCCTTTAATGTTTCCCGCCACCAAGGCGGTCACGTTGGCCAAATACTGGGCTCGCGCATCTCCTTTCAGCATTTTGCCGATCATCAGGAGCATGGCCACCCCCTTTCCTTTATCCAATTCTCCGCCTTGGGACGCGGTGTCCCACTGGACTCCTTCAGCGAGCAAGGTGAGCTGAATGGCATCTTTAAAGAATAGATTGCTCGCATTTAGATTGCGGCGAAGCACCTGATGATGTGAAGGCATATCGGGGCGGTCGAGGTCGAAATTTCTAATGAGCTCCGGCAAGATTTTTTGCGCCTCCGCTTTTACTTCTGTGAGCAACCGAACTCCTTCTGCCTTGGTTGCAGCGGACAATCGGAACCTATCCAATTTTGCTTCAATGTCCTGTGGTCCCCAATTGAGATTGCCGCCTTCATACACGGAACCAATGGCCAGCCAAAAAGCGGTTTTTTCCTGCGGCGGGACTTGCACTTTATAGCGCTCTCCCAAATGTTCCAAATAGAGATTCAAATTGGTTTTAAATATCGCATCAATATCTTCTCCGCTGGCCAATTTGCCAATTTGGCCCGGCAAATCCGTAATGGATCCCAGTTGTAAATCGTCAAATTTCCGAATCAGCGCTTCGTGAATTGAGTGGGCCGGATCACCGCTCAAATGCCCCAGAAAATCTTCCAGCGACATGGAATTCACGTCCACCCCCGGATAATTCGCGGTATAGTACTCCTTCGCTTTCGCGATCAAACGGCTGGCATGGAAAAAGGAAACTTCGGGTTGAGCATCGGCGGTCAAGGTACTCTTGTCGATTCCAAACAAGGCAGGATCAATTTTTTCGTCTCCTTCATGGTCTTCATAGATTTGCACGACTTGGCCAACGGTCAGCGGCCTAGCCAGTAACTTATCAAGATCGAGACCGATGTTGTTTTTTAATTCATCGGAAAACTTGGTGTCATCCAAACAATAAATTTCCACAAGCGCCGTCAGGGTGGCAAATTTAGCCCCCTGAGCATCGGCCACTTCCCTGGAAATTTGGATGATTTCCTGTTTTGTTTCTTCCGCCTTTCCTCTAACCGCATCGGCAGCTTCAGTAACTTTGGCTTTCGCTCCTTCCACTTGGGCTCTTAGCCGCTCCACCTCCGCGCGGGTTTCTTCCAATTCTTTGCGGACTTTTTCGGGAAGCGCCTCGCCTTTTTCGATGAGTTCTCTAATCTCATCGGGAGCCATTTTCATAAAAAGTTCGCGCATAAGCCCTTTCCTATCAGCCGCACTCAAACCAATCGCGGCAGCAATCGTACTCAGGGCAACGGCAACTCCTGTGCCGGGAATCAATCGGCGCCAAAAACTTTCTTTGGGGCCACCCGTATCATCCTTTTTAGTGAACCAGCCCCAAATGCCTTTGATCAATTTATATCCCAAATACACTCCGGCTGCGGTGGCTGCTGCGTATACGAGCGCCTGGCCCGGATGTTCTTTAGCGAATTTACCGATTTTGCCCATAAATCCCTTGGAGGCCATTTCCGCCTGCTGAACCATGCCTTCCGAACCTTCGCGGCCGCGCCAGGCGTCTACAAGATACCGGGAAGTTGGCCCGGAATTACTTATGAGTTCCATGTATTTTTGCCAGGCCATCACTTCATCCGGAGTTGTCTGTACCCCGTAAAGGGTTACGTCGCGCATGAGTTCGCCGGGCTTTACCCGTTCCAATTTCAAATCCGGATTGGCTTTGGCGATTTTGGTGAGCACGTTGATGAGGCGGGATTGGAGTAGGGTGAGCCCCGCGAGTTGCTCGGAAGGGGGCAGGTCGCTCCGGAGTTCCGTCATTGCGTCCAAGTCCGCGATATCCCTCAATCGTTCATGAACTTGGTCGGCCGCGCGGTCGAGCGTGCGAATCCCTTGCTGCACTTCCGGATACGGCATAGCCTCCGGCGCTTCGCGTCGTTGTTGTTCCACGCTGGCATCACGGCCGCCGGTAGCAGGATTTTGAGAAGTTCCAGACATTTATTTTTCTTTAGGTTTTAATTTTTCTAGTTTGCCCTGAGTTTTTAGGCGTTGCAGATTTTCCACCAAAATGAATTTTTGCGCTTCGGCGAGCTGATCGTCCGTTAACAGGTAAGCCATGGTGTTCCACCGGCGTTTTTTTTCGTCACTCAGGAACCGGGCTTGCCGCACTGCGTCCTTGAATTCCCCGATTTCCTTTCGGCGCTGGTCGTCGAAATCAAAGATAGCCGGATTGATGAGTTGAGTTAGGGAAATTTCCATAAATAAAAATTATTTTTTCCGCGCCCAATATTTTCCCCCCTCTTGGGTAATGTTATAATTTAAAAGTTTTCCTCCATCCAACAGGATTTTATTTTGAAGATAATTCTCATCTCTGCCAGTATATTCTTCCTTAGTATCGTCTTGACCACCTGCCTCCACTTTCTTTTTTGCCTGAGTGCCGAGTGATGTCTCTACAATATTGTAATCTTCGAGTTTTCCTCCACCTAACAAAATTTGATCTTCAATTCGCGTTCCGGAATATCGATCCTTAGTTTTATCGACCCCACCAGATTCAACTTTTCTTTTCGCTGCCCAGCCCAAAGAACCAAAAACTATATTGTAATCATTTTTATTGCCATTATCCTTTGTAATTTGTTCGACAATATTGGTATCACTGATGCCTCTATAAAAATCCTTAGGTTTTTTTAATCTGTCCGCATTTTCCATTTCATGCGCTATGGAATCATCCCCAATTTGTTGGGCAACTGATTCCGGAGGAGTTGAAGTAGTAACTTCCGTAGCGGACTGAAGTAATTCCGGCATATTTTTAGTTATTAGAAATTCTTAATATTATACCAAAAAATCACCCTTTTTACAAGAGTGAAACGCCTAAAAAAACGTGTGCCAGTCTAGAACTATTCCAGGACAATCTAAGAATAGACGTCTAAGAGACGGCTAATTGCAGATTGTTCGCAAATGCACCTTATGAAGCTCAACTGCTATTTTTCTCTTAATTTCTTAAGTTTAGCCTCCGTTTCGGCCAATTTTTCTCGTTCTTTGGCCACAATGTCCGCGGGGGCGTTGGCCGCGAATTGAGGATTGTCTAATTTTCGTCGAAGACCGGCCGCAAAAGACTCCAAATTGGCGATTTCCTTTGCCACACGCTCCTTTTCTTTAGCCATATCCACCACGCCTTCCAGCGGAATAAAGATTTCAATGCCACTCACCACGTCGGCGGCTGCACCCTCCACTTTCTTGCCCTTCTCCTCCAGCGTGAGCTTATCCAATCGCGCCAGGCGGATGATGTCGGGGGCGCTTCGGCGAAGGTCGTCCAGCAACTTGTGGCCATAAATCACCGCGGGGACTTTTTTGGCGGGATCAATCTTATTTTCCGCGCGCATGCGGCGAATACTGGTAATCACTTCAATCAAGCGGGTGATGGGTTTGTCATCGTATTTACCACCATCAGGTTTTGGATAAGATTCGTGAATAAGCATTCCTTTTTGTCTTGGCAACTCGGCCCACACCGCTTCGGTGGCAAACGGCACAAACGGATGCAGCAAAATCAGGATGTTTTTGAGCACGTAATAAAGCACGCTCAGATTCTGCTTTTCGCCCTTGGAAAGCTCCAGATACCAGTCGCAAAAATCATTCCACAAAAAGTCGTACAAAAGTTGCGCTACTTCGCTAATCTTAAACTCCATTAGTCCCGCATCGGCGGCTTTAATCGTCTCATTGAGTTTTTGGAGAATCCACTGGTCCGCATCTCCAAAGTCATTCCGATCCCGCCCTAGCGGGAGAGGAATCTCACTCGCATTCTCCAAAACCCCCAGCACGTAACGGCTCGCGTTCCAAAGCTTATTGGTGAAATTTCGGAAACCTTTGATTTTATCTTCATATAGACGCGCGTCATTGCCGGGCGCGTTGCCGGCCACCATGCTCATGCGTAAAGCGTCTGCGCCAAACTTTTCAATCATCTCCAGGGGGTCAATCCCGTTGCCGAGGGATTTGCTCATTTTTCGCCCTTCCCGGTCTCGAATAAGGCCGCTCAAATAAACCGTTTTAAAGGGGACATCGTTGATTGCGTAGGTAGTCATTAAAATCATGCGCGCCACCCAGAAAAAAAGAATATCATAAGCTGTTTCCATCACACTGGTGGGATGAAAGTATTCGAAGTCTTTGGTTTTATCAGGCCAGCCGAGCGTTGAAAACGTCCACAGGGCTGAACTGAACCACGTGTCGAGCGTATCCTCATCTTGTCGCAGTTTCGTCGATCCGCAAGCGGGGCATTTTTTTGGCGTCTCGCGGCTCACGATCGGCTTTTTGCCTGCCTGGCCGGCAGACAGGCATTCGCAGTACCACACGGGAATCCGATGCCCCCACCAGATCTGGCGACTAATGCACCAGTCTCGGAGATTTTCCATCCAATGGAAGTAAATTTTATTAAACCGGTCGGGAATAATCTCAATTTCACCATTCTTTACAACTTCGACGGATCTTTCCTTCAGACTTTTACCGCCCAGGGATTTAACCTTCTTATTCACATCAATGAACCATTGATCAGAAACGAGCGGCTGAACGGCAGTGTTGCAGCGATAGCAGACGGAAAGGTTATGACTGTAAGTTTCATCGATCCGCTCCAAAATACCCATGGTTTTCATTTTTTCTACGAGTTTTGCCCGGCATTCCAGAGTATCCATTCCGGCAAATTCACCCGCGATGGGAAGCATTTTACCGTCAGTACCGATGATGGGAACAATCTCGAATTTGTATTTCTGCGCCAGATCAAAATCCACAAAACTGTGTGCCGGCGTAATGGTCATAGCTCCGGATCCCATTTCCATATCCGCGATTTCATCCGCCACGAATTTGGCTTTGATGGGGCCATTCAGCCAATCCACCATCACTTCGGTTCCAATGGCGTTTTTGTATCGCTTGTCTTTGGGGTGGACGATGATGATTTTGTCAGCGAATTTCGTCTCAGGCCGTGCGGTGCCGATCGTCACGGGACCGTATTTAATGTAATAAAAAGGATCCTGTCGTTCGACATACTCCACTTCATCATCCGCGAGCGTGCTTTGGCACCGGGTACACCAGTTCACGATGCGATAGCCACGATAAATCAGGCCATCTTCGTACATCCGATTGAACACCTCCATCACCGCTCGGTTTAAATCGTCATCCAACGTGTAGCGCTCGCGCGACCAGTCGCAGGAACTTCCCATCTTGCGGATCTGATTGCGAATCGTATCCTGTGATTCAGCCACGAATTCCCGCACCCGGCTCAAAAATCCCTCACGACCCAATTGGTGGCGGTCCAGCCCTTCTTCCGCAATCAATTTTTCCACCTTGTTTTGCGTCGCGATGGCGGCATGATCGGTGCCAGGAAGCCACAAAACTTCAAATCCTTTCATTCGTCTGTGCCGGATTAAAATGTCCTCGGTTGTCATTCTGGCCGCATGTCCCAAGTGCAACGTTCCCGTCGCGTTTGGCGGCGGCATTGAAATGGTGAAAGGCGGTTTTTTAGATTTCGCATTCGCCTTAAAAGCCCCGGATTCCTCCCATTTTTTATAAATCTTATCCTCGTATTTTTTAGCCTCGTAGGCGGGTTCTAGCATAAAAATCTGGTCAACGCGGCTATTTTAACATATAATCCGCTCTCGGTTAACGATGCTTATGCCCAACTACAATTTCAAATGCCTCAAATGCGGTCACGAGTTCCAGGCGCTGCTGCCTGCCGGACACAATGAACATCCGTGTTTAGAGTGTGGACATGAACAAACTCAAAAACTCCTCACGGCTCCCGGCGTGCACTTTAAAGGCGGCGGGTTTTATAAAACGGATTCACGGCCAAAAGAAACTCCAAAAAAAATAGCTCCGAAGCCTGTGACTCCAAAACCTCCAAAGTCGGAGGGTGCTAAAAATTAAACTGGAATTTCCCCGATTTCTTTGAGCAATTCATCTTCACTCTTAGCCTCTTCTGTTTCCTGAACTTTTTCAGCTTCTTTGAGCGCCTGTTTTTTGGCTTTGTAGGCGGCCTCATTAAAGACCACGCCCACTTTCTCTTTTTCTTTTTGCACGCCCTTCGCGTAGGTAGAATTGGCCTCGTCGATTTGCTTTTTTTCATTGCTCAAAATGTCGCGCAAGTTTTTGACCTGATCTTCCGTCATGATCGGGAGGACGTCCACCCAATACTGCCGCTCCTCATCGTTCATTGAGGGGCTCACCACAATCAACGGAATCAAATCCGGAAATTGTTCGCGCGTCTCCGTGGGCACATTTATTTTCGAAGCGACTGCCGTTGCTGTTGCGCTTGAGTCGTCGGGCATATAATTATCATTTAATTATACCAAAAAAAACACTTTTAATCAATCAATAGAAAGGTTTTTCAGCAAACCAAACAGATATTTTTACTTATGTCTGTAGGTGTCTGTCTGGTAAGCGACGAGAAGACGTAGGCCGATGTTGAAGAGCATCGTGAATTGCCCTACGATGAATAGCTTCGCTGGGAGTCTGTAATGCTTGCCGACCCTCTGCGGCCATTCTGGCGTCTATTTCTGCCCTGCGAGCTTCTTCTGGAGTTTGATGAGACATAATGTGTGGGTTAGTAATTAATTATTTTCATTATATAATATAATTGTTCTTAAGTCAATGGCAAAAAAGCCCTTAAGATACCTTAAAGCTCTTTCTGATATTATTTACTTTTCTGATATTACCCATGACCATTTTTTGCCCCAAAGGCCTCAACGTGTTTCGGGCCTGTTCATTTTGAGAAGAGGGGAATTTGAGGGCCCCGTCCAGCCTGGCCAGGATTGAAACGCCGGCGTGCATCAGGGCGCGTTTTTCCAGTTCGTTGATATTTTTCACAGCTGAATTATCTGCGTAAGCCCTCCAGTAATCCTCAATAGCCGTGAGGTAGCGTTCATATTTTTTTGGGTTTACCATCGCAAAATGCAAATAAATACCCATCAGAAATCCGCAGTCAAAAGCAGGATCCCCGTAATGCGCAAATTCCCAATCGATCACCATCAGCTTCCCGTTGGGGCAAACGAATAAATTGTTGGGTTTATAATCGCAGTGGACGATGCAGGTTTTATTTCGGATCAGTTCATCAGCCAGTACATCGGCTTTCTTTTGGATTTCCGGCAGCGGGGATATGTTTTGATAGCTCGCAGGAATTCGAACTTTTTCCAGGGCATCGGTTCCTAAAAGCACGTGGGCCGCCACGGGATTATTCAGGGAAGCATTGTGAATCGACGCCAGAATTTCTCCCATTTTAGAGGAAATAGTTCGATCCACTTTCCCTGCCATTAAATCATCGGAAAGCAATCGTGATCCTGTGGGCACTTGCTTAAGCGCAAGCACCGAAAAAGTCGCATCATAAAAAATCACCTCAGGGAAATTCGCCGGGTTCAGATTCAGCCGTTTAAGCAAATCGATGGCTTTCGCTTCGATTTCCAGTCGGTTTTCCACCGCTCCGGCGACAGCAATGCCTTGGGGTTTGCCTGGAGCGTACTTGCAAAATAGGCTCAGCTTGGGCGTTTGAATCAAATACGAATGATTGGTGATTCCCGAATCTGCAGGTCTCATGTCGACGATCTCGTCGGGAGATGCAATTACTTTATTTTTCAGCAAAGCGGCGATGATGGATTGCCTGATTTTTTCCATCTATTGTAATACATTTTTTAATACCTCAAAAAGAGTTTCCAGGCTTTTCAAGTCCACCCACTCATCCGCTCCATGCATGCCTTTGCCTATTGCGCCGAAAACGACTGAATCAATGCCCGCCGCTGAAAAGAACCGGGCGTCCGTCGCGTAAGAGGCCCGATCAGTGCGGATTTTAATTCCAGCGGCCTTGCCGGCTTTTTGGATTTTTTGTATCCATCGTTTTTTCCGTGGTTTTTTCTGAGGGGGGTCGCATTTCATTACCTTCCAACTCGTTCCAGGAAAGCATTTTTTAACCTGTTCTATTATTTTTTTTGGATTGTCTTTTGCGACATAGCGAATGTCGAGATTAAAAGTTAAATCTGTCGGAGTTCGGTTAACACAATCGCCGCTTTGCACTGTGCCAATGTTACATGTGGTTTTCCATTGCGCTGTTTTTGACGAAGGAAAAACGGAATAAAATCTTTTTAAATTTTGATGAAAAAGTTCAATGGGATTTTTTCCCAGCCATGGCATGGACCCGTGCGTCGCCTTTCCTTTGATCGCACCTTCCATCCAAAGAACCCCCTTGGTTTCTGTGATCAAATTAAGGTCGGTTGGCTCCACGGTAATGAAGAGCTGA
>JAZDOH010000057.1:0-2060 GCA_043798815.1 Candidatus Peregrinibacteria bacterium
TATTCCGAATCACGGGGGTCGAGCTGAATACTGCGGAAAAAATTGGTGTGCATTTTTTTGAGGAGTTGTCCGTCAAACATGAGCAGGGCTGCATCTCCTCGGAAGAGAAGTGAAAAGGGGCCTTCTTTCTTTTTAAGCTCAAGGAGTTGCACCTGGACGGCGGGCGAAAGCGCTTTGATGATGCCGAGTTCTTTGTCCATTTTTTCTCCTTTGTAAAACACGGCAAAGCTCTTGTTGAATTCTTCCGATTCCGTGTCGATTTCATTGCGCCGGAAAAAATTAAAAAACTTCATCAACGCTCCTTCCGGTTCCAGGCGGAAATCCGCGGCCAGGGTTTTATTCAACTTCACGCCCACGATGGTTTTGGTGTACGTGGTGCGATGCCGACGGCCTTTGCTCCCATGGGTCACCACGGTGTATTCGAAAATGGAGGAGTAAAAAGGAATGTTTTGTTTTTCGCCTTTCGCCGTTCCCCAAAATTCATCCTGCACGTTTTGAGCTTCATTGCCTTTTTGAAAAAATTCAGAGAAACGGGACGCCAGCGGACTCCATCGGTTGCGGCTTTCCTTTGGCGAATACAACCATTCGCTTTGCCTGGCGATGAGCATTTTTATGAGATCACATTGAATTTTGCGAATATGCCGCCAGTAAAGCCAGGTGGGAATAAAAGGAAGAATGAGTAAATAAACGCCATTCTCAGTGGCGAGAAGCTCCTGAAGAACCTTGGGAAACAAGGCAAAAAAAATGGCGGTAAGAGGGATCAAGCCAATGCACAACAAAAGATTCCTAAGGGGGCGCTTTGGATGGGTTTCGTAAAAATTAAACTTCTCTTCAATTTCCCGTCGCCCCTGAGAAAAAGAGGCGGCCGTCAGCGCTTCGCCGGCAGGATCCCAAAAAGTTAAGGGTGATTCGGTGGACATTGGTATTGGTTTTTATATGACCGGATTATATCAGGTGTGTTATGCGCGTTCCAAATACAACATTCGCGCCTGCCCTGTGAGGGGTTCGGTGTGTTTAAGCTCGTAGCCGGAAAAATGGGTGGCGAGAATTGCCTTTTGAAAATCAAAACACTCGATGAAAATCGCGCGCGGCTGGAGGGTTTTGAGTTGCTCCATGAGTCGCTTGTACACTTCCGTACCATCATGCCCGCCATAAAGGGATGAGTCCGGTTCAAATTTGGTTTCCGGGTTCACAGAAAAGTTCTTTGGTACGTATGGCAAATTAGCGGTGAGAATAACGTCGTATTTCTTCAATCGTTCGATTGGTACGTTATCGAGTAAGTCGGAATGGATGAATTCGATCCGCTCCGCCACCCCGTGCTTGCGGGCATTCCGCTTAGCCACGCGCAACGCGTTTCGTGAAATGTCGGTTGCAATCGCCGTGAGCTCCGGAACGTTTTTGAGTACGGAAATGGCGATACACCCACTCCCCGTCCCCACATCCAAAAGGAGAAAACGCGTTGTCATCCCGAGCGAAGCGCTAGCGGAGTCGAGGGATCTCGCGTTTTTGACGTACTCAATCGCCGCCCACACCAACGTTTCCGTATCCGGCCGGGGCACGAGCACATGCCGATTCACCTCAAAATCCAAAAAATAAAATTCCTTGTGACCAACCAGATAAGCAACGGGCATCCCCTGCTTCCGTTTTCCGATGAACCGCTTGTAACGCCAAAGCGCGATGAGCCCCAATTCCGTTTCATCATGCGCCAGCAAAAACGTGACGGGCCGCCGTAGAACGTGAGCGAGCAACAACTCCGCATCCAGCCGCGCGGAAGAGGAGGACAAAATCAATGTCTCATGCCCCCATTTTAAAATTTCTTTTATTTTCATAAACGGATCTACAGTTCTTCCGGAAGACGACCCACTAACCGATAAAGTGCCCTTTCAGCGCGACCTCCGGTTCTGCTAACAGCTTCAGGAATTTCTCTGACAAAAGCAAGAGTTCTTCGAAAGGCCGTACGTACAACTTGAATCACCCTAGGCTGTGTAGCCTCTTGGGCATCTCTGATACCACCCAAAACTGCCCCACGATTGCGCCGCCGTGCCGCTTCGCGCACCACC
>JAZDOH010000059.1:0-8590 GCA_043798815.1 Candidatus Peregrinibacteria bacterium
TTCGCGTATCAAAAACGGATTGTATTGCTGACCGACATGACTGCCATGAAGGAAAACATTGCCGTTTTGAGCGCCGAAGCTCAAAAAGAAGGAACATATATTGATCTCATTGAAGCCTACGACAGTACCACGGCTTTCTTAACGGAAGAATCCCTCACTAAAAAACTGGCGGAACGCGGGGAAGCCTTGGGGAATGCGGATGGAATTGTCACCTGGACATCCAGTGGAGCAGGCATCAATGCATTAAGTCACCTGAGCCGAGGAGAAGATAAAACTTTGGCAATGAAATTTCAGGAAGCTCTCAAAGAAAAAACCATAGTCGTGCTCACGGACAAAAATTTGAAATCATTGGGGCGCACGTTACGAGTGCATTTCAACATTATTCACCCCAAACGCATCATCATCGCCCGCGAACTGGAATTAAAAACATTCATTGCCGCCGCAACACCGGATGAATTTTTGGATCAGCTCCAAAAAAGCATTTCGGAATATCGAGTGATTGATGAGGTGACAGGACGTATCAGCGTGCTGAATTCAATCTCCTACCTCGTGAATTTCATGATCGTTCAGGGAATCCCCACCAACACCATTGTGTTGCTGCTCATGTTGCCTGTAATCGCGACTTTGATCGCTTTTATTAAACAAGTGATTGGCATCACGACATTTGGGCTGTACCTGCCTTCCATCATCACTCTTTCTTTTTTAGCTCTAGGTTTAAAATTCGGCCTCATAATACTCATTACATTGATTGTCACGGGAGTGCTGGTTCGTAAAGTGCTCGATAGGCTTCCGCTCTTGCACATCCCAAGAGTAGCGATCATTTTGACAGTGTCCACTTTCATCATTCTTCTCATGCTGGCGGGGGGGACGTATTTGGGGATTAGCCGTTTGGCTTCCATCGCGGTCTTTCCCATGTTGATCATGGCTTCGCTTGCAGAGAAGTTCACAAGCGCGGTGAGTGAGCGGGGAATTTTTGGAGCTTTGTTGCTCATGCTTGAAACAACGGCTGTATCTCTTTTGTGCTATTGGGTTGTTGAATGGCAATTTCTCCAAACCATCATGTTGGGCTACCCGGAATTGATTCTGCTTCTGATTTTTATCAATTACCTCCTCGGACGTTGGACCGGTTTGCGGCTCACAGAATACTTACGTTTTAAAGCTGTAATGAAATATTCTGAAGAAGAATAATTATGTGGTTTTTACATGATCCCGGGCTGCTGGGCATCAACGCTCGCAACCTGCTGTACATCAAAGCGTACAACCCTGAAAAAGCCATTCTAATGGCGGATAATAAGCTGAAAACAAAACACTATTTGTCTGCTCGGGGAATTCCCGTGGCCAAATTGTACGGAGTGATACAGAACAAAAAGGAATTGAAGGAGTTCCAATGGAGCCGACTCCCTCAATCCTTCGTTATCAAGCCTAATTCGGGTTATGGAGGAGAAGGAATTTTAATCATCAACGACCGAACCAAGGAAGGAAACTGGATCACAACGGACGACAAAGAGTTGATGCACAAAACGCTGAAGCGGCACATTAACAATATTCTGGATGGGCGTTATTCGTTGTCTGATCTCGCCGATCAGGCTTTGTTGGAACAAAAACTGGAAGCGCCGGAATGGTTGACTCAAATGAGTTACAAGGGACTTCCGGATGTCCGGATCATCGTGCACAATCTTATCCCAGTGATGGCCATGTTGCGTCTGCCTACTCGGGCTTCCCAAGGAAAAGCCAACCTCCACATGGGGGGTATTGGCGTAGGAATAGACATCGCCACGGGAGAATTAACAAACATAGTCCAATACAACAAAATCATCCAACAAATTCCTGATTTTGGTTCTATAAAGGGCATTAAAATTCCCGATTGGGAGGAATTGCTTTTGATCGCTTCACGGGTACAACAAATCACCAACTTGGGTTTTGCCGCCATTGATTTGGCTTTGGATAAAAACATGGGGCCGATCCTCCTGGAAATCAACGCCCGAGCAGGACTAGCGGTACAAATGGCCAATTTAGCACCATTACGCCGCCGACTGGAGCGCATCGAAGGCATCCATGTGGGAACGCCGGAAAAAGGAGTGAGGATTGCTTTGGATATCTTCGGAAAAAAAGCGGAAAGAAAAATGCCGGCGGAAAACAAAAAAACCGTTGTGGGTTCTTTTGAGCCCGTGGAGCTAATCGGCTGTGAAGGAAATATCACGATAACAGCAAAAATTGACCCTCATGCTGCAAAATCCACACTAGATGCGGAACTAGCACAAGAAAAAGGAATTTTGGAGGCAGGAAAATGTAAATTCAATTTGCTCGGAAAGCGCGTCACCACCGTCGTGGAAACCGCGGATTTTGGGCAACAGGATTTCAAAATGGTCATCGGCAAACGAGATTTAAGGGAATTTTGGGTCGATCCCAATAAAATCCAACCCAAAAAAGCCCCTGGGGTTGCGCGTTCATCTGCCGCGGTGCTTCGGGTGCTGGATCAGGAATTGGTGATTTTAGACAAGCAAATTCATCTTCTGGCTCACCTGCGTCCCATCAATTGGGCAGAAGAAAAAGAGATTGTTCTCGCTGACCCCACTTACAACCCCCATTTCCAATATAAACCATTGTCTTTTGATCCAGTTGAACTTAAAAGACGACTGGAATATTTGGATTTTCCAAAAGAACCCCTGGGAATTTTATTGAAAAAAAAGGCAAAAGAAATTCAACAAAAGGTGGAATTACTAGAAGCCCGCGGGAGTGAATCGTTTACGGATTATTCAAAGGCTCTCATTCCTCCGCCAGATGACGACACAGTAAATTTAGCTTTGGCACAAGTTAAAGCCATGCCTAAAACTTTTCCCGTTGAAGCATCCATCCCAACGGAAGAAGTAAAAAAGAGATTTGAACGGGCTCTTGTTGCCGTAGGCCTTACTGGATGGGAAGTGTTAATAAAAGAAGGGTTAACGGCTGATGTGATCGCAGGAAAAGAAAAAACCATTTTGCTTAGCGCTGAAGCTCCTTTCACGGAAAATCGTCTGCGAGGAACCCTAGTCCATGAAATTGAAACTCATGTTTTTACCGCCATGAATGGAGCACGCCAGCCTTACAAGATTTTTCAACGTGGATTGGCGGGATATTTGACCACCCAAGAAGGTTTGGCTGTATACAATCAAGAAAGAACAGAGGCCATGGAAACTCAAAAAAAATATTGGCCCGCCTCATCAATCATCGGAATTGATGCATCTCTGCGAGGAGGATTCACAGAAGTGGTGACCACTTTGCGCCAACACGGATTCGACGCTGAACGAGCTTTGAAGGTGGCGCTAAAAACCAAGCGGGGCCTGGCCGATACAAGCAAGGCGGGCGGATTCACCAAAGATGCGGTTTATATTCGAGGCAAACAACTCATTCTTTCTTTCTTGCAACAAGGCGGAAACTTAAAAGATCTGTACATCGGAAAAATCAATGTGGAAGATTTGCCGCTGGTCAAAAAGATAAAAGGATTAAAACAACCTCTTTATTTACCGGAATATTTAAAGACAGTGGCATAAAGTTAATGCAATTGCCTTTCGACAGAGTCAATCACCTGCTTGGCAACGTTGTATTCGGGATGGGTTTTATGCAAACTTAAAAACCCCGGATTGACCACATTGATTTCGGAAAGACATTCTCTGCCACTGTCATCCGCCAACAAATCCAAGGCAGCCAAAACAATACCGTGTTTTTTGAGATGAGGTTTGATGATCCGAACAATCGCCCGATCCTGCGCTGTAGGATTGCAACGCTTGGCGCCCTGATTGGCACATACACACACTCCTTTTTTGGGGTCAGGCAGGCGAATATAAACTCCTAAAATCCGTCCTCCAAGCACCACCACCCGCCTGTCTCCGCGCACAGGAGCGCTGGGGAGGTAGCGAACAACCAAAAGCGTGTGGTCGCGGGATTGAGACAAAGCTTTTTTAATCTGGTGGGAGATTCGAGTGAGCGCAATCGGACGCCGACGTGACCCATGATAAAAATAATACTGCCCCGCTTCATAGCTCACATGCGTCACTCCTTGGCCACCATAGCTATCACTTTGCTTTACGACACAATTTTTAAGAGAACGAATGGCTTTGAGCGCCTGAGAAACACGATGAACATAAGAGGTTTTGGGGGTGATCGAAGAAAAATGTTTCAAATACGCTTTCGTGCCCATGGTCAAAATTCCCTGCGGCGAATTAACGGTTGGAATGCGTTTATGATTCAGAAATTTGAGAAAGCGGAGAAAATTTGCATCAAGTGGGGGATCTTTTTTCAAAAATAGCCCATTAAAATTGACCAATGGGAGGGCCTCGTTTTTTTTAAGGAGCGTGCGTCGAGTGGTATAAGAGATGGGGCTAGTAATGCGTTTTGCATGTACCACACCCCGTTTTAAATCAACATCCTCCACATCAAACGTGTAAACCCGTAAATAAGGACGTGCAATCGCTTCATTCGCAAAAAGAAAAAAAGTATCTTCAGGATCCAGGGCGCGGGCATTGGTGACAATGCCCAAAGAAATTATCTTTTTCATCTTCCACAGCATACCACTCCACGCAAAAAAATATGATATGCTGGTATTTGCATGCTTTCTGCTATTTTTTTCTTAATGCTGGGGCTTGGACTGCTGATTCTGGGAGCGGACAGGTTGGTTCTAGGATCGGCTTCTATTTCACGTAAAGCGGGAATATCAGAATTGGCTATTGGACTAACCATAGTGGCATTAGGCACTTCAATGCCGGAATTAATCGTTAATATCTTTTCAGCATTGAGTGGTTCATCCGAAATCGGCATCGGAAATGTAATTGGAAGCAATACGTTTAATATTTTGGTGATTTTGGGGCTGGCAGCCGTAATACGCCCTTTGGTCATTCACAGAAGCACTGTGTGGAAAGAAATTCCTTTCGCCTTATTGGCCATATTATTGGTTTTGATCATGGGCAATGACGCTTTTTTTGATGTAACGCCTTTCAACGGTCTCACGCGAACAGATGGATTGGCGCTGATCAGCTTTTTCATCATTTTCTTGTACTACATTTTCGGCATGAACAGGGTGAACCACGATAACGCAAAACCTGTTAAGCTATATTCCTTCCCTCTTTCATTTGGCCTGATAGGCTTGGGGATAGGAGGATTATTTTTAGGGGGGAAAATTGTCGTGGACAACGCGGTAATCATCGCTCGGCTAGGCGGTCTTTCAGAATCGCTCATTGGTCTCACCATTGTGGCAGCGGGTACTTCATTGCCGGAGCTAGCTACATCGGTAGTGGCCGCCATCCACAAGCGTAATGATATTGCGATTGGGAACATTGTGGGCTCCAACATCTTTAATGTTTTTTGGGTTCTTGGGCTCACAAGCACATTGCTTCCCCTGCCTTTTAACCCGATGGTGAATTTTGATGTTCTGGTATGTCTAGGAGCCACGTTGATACTCCTGCTCGGCATCATGGCAGGGAAAAAATATCGCCTGAGCCGTGCAGAAGGAGTGATGTTTCTTTTAATGTATGCGGGCTATCTTGTTTATTTGATTCAACGAGGCTAAGTGGAAAAAGATTGACTATTTAAATTTTTACTGTATTATTAAAGTCCACTTAGGTTGCGTCTTAAAGGGTTTAGAAAATAAATTCCTTCAACACACCACTTAACGGAATTTATTTTTTAACATTTTTATGATGAACGGAATCATTAAAAAGCTCAATGAAAAAGGCTTTGGTTTCATCACTCCGGAAGAAGGAGATAAAGACATCTTCTTTCACAGCAGTGATTTGCAAGGCATTGAGTTCAATGCTCTGCACGAAGGCGACAAAGTCACCTTTGAACAGCAGGCTTCAGAAAAAGGGCCACGGGCGACTAACGTCACTGTGGTTGTAGATGAAGCTGTAGCTGCCTAATTTGTAGCAGCAAATCTAAAGCAAGCCATCTAGACCTTAAACCGTTTGAGTGGCTTGTTTTTTTATCTCACGACCACCGGCACGCGTTCGCTGAATTGGACTTCGCCGTTTTTGAGCATGACCTTTAAAAATAATTCATAACGTCCGGCGGAGGGGGCGGGCCACAGAAAGGTGTAAAAGGGGGAATCGGTTTGTTCGCTGGACTGGGCGATGAGAAAAGGGTTTCCTTTTTCCGGTTTGGCGTAAACGGAGAGGGTCTTAAGATTGGCGCGGGAAGCGGAATCCAAATAAGCCTTCACCACTACCACTTCCCCCTGATCAAAGGTTTGGTTGCGGCTGGGCTGGAGCAGGCGGGTGGAGCCAGAGAGTTCCTCGAAATTTTGTGAGGTGATATTCAGGGTGAGTTCCGCTTGCGCCGTATTACCTGCAAAATCATAGGCAATCGCCTTGAGAACGTGAGCGCCGGGAGTTTTGGGGGCAGTAAAAGCCCACACATAAGGCGCCGCGCTGGTGGTGTCCTGCAATTGGTCGCCCCAATACCATTCGACCTTTTTAATGTCTCCATTGCTATCGTAGGCATCCACCTGTGCCGCCATGACACTGCCGGCGGAGACGTTGGATCCCGCGGTGGGATAAATAAAATGCACTTGAGGAGGCACGGCATCTTCTCCGATCCGGACTTCGGCAGAAGCCTGGTTGCTGTTGTAAAGGGAATCAAATACTACTGCCTTAAGAACATGACTCGAGCCCAGAGGATTCTCAGCAATGGGAATAGTGAGACTCCCCCGCCAAGGGGAAGTTTTAACGGTAGAGACCCGCTCGTCATCCCAATAATAATCCACCTGCGCCACTCCGCCGGCGGAATCAATGTCGACCACCACTCCCACATACGGCAATGCCACCGTGGTGCCGGGAGTCGGGGAGATGATCCGGATGTCCGGCTTCACCCCTTCACTTTTTGCCGTGTGCACGTCATCGTAAGTGGTCGGTGGTTCTTCTTCCTGGCCGTTTTCCTGGGCCCATAGCCGCACGGGATCTTCCCATTGGGGGTTGGTTGGGAATTCGGAATGATGGCGGTAAAAAGCCTTCTTTTCGCGCGCAGGCTCCGGAGTGAATTCAGTCGCAAGCTTCCCGGAAACTTTATCAATCTCCACCACTTGGTACGAATCATCCTCTTCGGTGGGGGCGGAAAAACTCGCGAACACTTCCGTTGTGATTTCATTTTCCGGCGTGAATTCGGATGGGAGTTTGCCGGAGCGGACGGAGATGTCCACATAGCGAATGCCCTCGGGTTTATCAAAAGGCTCCGCCGGTTTGCCGCGAGTGGCCGCGACCATGAAGTCTTTCCAGATTTTCCCGGCCGCGTTCAGCCCATCGCCCTGGAGTTTAAGTGGGGAACCGCCCGCGTTTCCCGCCCACACTCCCGCGACAAGACGACGAGTGTAACCTAGCGTCCAGCCATCGAAAGGAACGTTGTCGTCATCCGTTTCAGGAGTGGCATTGGGCTTTTTTTTGTTGGACGTACCTGTTTTGGCCGCGTTGATTTGCCCGGGGATGGTGAGCACGTCGCGCCAAAACCCCTCGGGCCGCGCGGACGCGTCGCTCAAAACATTGTTGATGAGGTAAGCCACCTGAGGATCCAAAACCAATGGACGAACGGCAGGAGGTTCGTATTCCTCCAAAATATTCCCATTCTTGTCTTCCACTTTCAAAATCGCCACAGGGTCCACTTTGTAACCCCCGTTCGCAAACGCGGAATAACCACGGACCATGTCGATGAGTTTTACCTCCCCCGCACCGATGGCCAGCGACAAACCGTACCAATCATCTGGCTGATTGAGCCCCACGCCCAAACTCCGCGCCAGTTCGATGACGTTGGAAAGACCCGCCATGTATGCCGCTTTAACGGCTGGAATATTGCGGGAGTAAGCGAGCGCCTTGCGAATGGGGATGGGACCAAGGTAAGTGCCATCGAAATTTCCAGGCTGGTACTCGTCTCCAAACTTCGTGGACACATCGTAAAGCACAGTGGCGGGGGCATATCCTTTTAAAAATGCCGCCGCGTACACAAATGGTTTGAACGAGGAACCGGGAAGGCGCGGCCGAAACACCATGTTCACCTTGCCATCAATTTCATCATTCCAATAATCCCGTGACCCCATCATGGCAAGGATGTGACCGTTTTCAGGATTGAGAGCTAAAAGCGCGGAATTATTAGCTCCGAGACGATTGGCATTGTCCTCCGCGTACCGTCCCGCAGCTTTCTCCGCCGCTCTTTGGAGGTCAAGATCGAGCGTTGTGGTGATTTTTAGCCCGCCCCGTTCAATGATATCTTTTCCATATTTCTGTTCGAGCAGCTCCCGCACATAAAGGACAAAGTGAATGCCGACCGTGTTGTCTTTGGGGGTTAAAAATTCTTTGGTTTCCGCCTCTTTAAGTGCGGCCTCAACTTCTTCCTGCCCGATATACCCCAATTCCTTCATGCGGTCGAGAACGATGTCAGCGCGGCCCTTGATGTAGATAGGAAGACCGGGTTCTCCAAAAACATAGGTTTTCCCCAAAAGCCCTTTGTCCAAAAATTCCGAATTGTAATTGAGCAGATCTTGTTCGGACCGGATGCGGAGACGTAGAATTTCATCTTCGGACAGGTTGATTTTGGCGTATTTGTTCGGCCCGTAAGGAGAGTAATAGGTGGGCGC
>JAZDOH010000070.1:0-9452 GCA_043798815.1 Candidatus Peregrinibacteria bacterium
TGCTCCATAAATGGCGCGTAAAATACTATCATCCTTTGCCAAGGCGGCCGGGATGGTATTGTCGATGACTTTCAATTCAACCCAAATATCACCCGCATGAGTATATAAATCATCAAATACTGACGCAGAGCCGCTCAATCCAAACATCCGAGCGTTATCTTCCAGATTGGGCCAATAAACCCAAGACAGGCTGTCTTTTGTGGCCTCCAAGCCCAAATCAGCGAACATCGGCTCATTTTCCATCAAATAACGGGCGGCCAACTCCGGATGATTCTTTGCTTCTTCCACTCCGTCAAACCAACCCCGCACAAAAGCTTCGATGGCCTTGGGATGATCATTGATAAATTCCTGTTTGGCCACCATGATGTCGGAAATAATATCAGGTTTTTCTTTTGAGCTGATCAGAATATGTGAATGCTCTTTTTTAAGAGCTTGCTTAACGTCCGGCTCCCACACAACGGCGGCGTCCACCTCTCCTGCTACAAACGTGGCTCTGGCGGAAGGAACGTCTTGCGTGAAAACAAGGTCGTTACGAATGTTTTGTTTATCCATTTCCGTCAACGCTGACTCGCTCAAAACACTTTCTAAAAGCCAATGACTAGGGGTGAATTGAACCAAGGCTATTTTTTTACCCTTAAGATCTTCAACGGTTTTGATGGAGTCATCCGCTACAATCGCATCGCCACCGCGACTCCAATCAACTTGCAAAAAGGCTTTGCCGTTGATTCCGCCGCTAACAAAATTGGGTAATTCATTAGCCCAAAAATCAACCGTGGACCAAACAACGTCAACTCCTGCAGGACCGCCTTTTGCAAATGCCTTTCCTCGAGCATCGATGTCTTCGATCAAAACAAATTTTACGGGCAAACCATATTTTTTTGTAAAAATGCTATCCGCATTCTCCTGAAAACCACCGTTGGCCACAATGCCCCCGGCGTATCCGGGCCACGAAACAACGCCGACGATCAAAGGTCTGTCCAAATCAACTTCCGATAAAACTCCTGTCGTCTTGAATGTTTTATAAAAAACAACTCCTAATAAAATGACGATGACCAGGATAAATGCCGATAAAAATTTCTTATTCATATAAATCAATGGTTACGATGAGTTCATAATAACACAACTTGATACTCAGCATGACGATGAAAAAAAATTTTATACCAATGACTCCTGATAACATTTTTCGCAATATACAATTTCGGGCTGATAGGGAGCATAGGTAGTCAATACGGCAGCTGTGCACTTCATACATTGCCGGCTGAAGAGATTGCGCAGATTCCGTAAATCAAATCGCGCTTTGTGGCGACAGAAAAAGCAATATTGTGGAATGGCAATCCCGTTGTTCTTATAAAATTTGAATTCCTGATCAATGATTTTATAATTTCTGCCGCATTTTTCGCACGCAAAAAGCTCTTTGCAAATGGATTCATTGGCGACACGGCTATCGTCAGGAGTTTTGGAGGTGGCGGGCAGATAATCTTGTTTGTCTTTTTCGCGCCAACGCCAGCCTTGGGACTCAACCTCCGATTTTGTCATCGGATAATATTCGTGGGCAATGGTTTCGTTGTAAGCGAAATCAGAGTAAATGGCGTGGAAAAATTCCCCCCACTCACCGGCTTTTTTCATATGTTCGATAATCTTTGGCAAAAGCGCATTGTATTCGGCTACAGAGTATTGTTTGTTAAAAATGCAGTATTTTTTATGCCGTAATCCAAGGCATCCAAAGCAATTCTGGGAATAATGGGTGTAAAAACAGTAATCAAGCTGGCTACATTCGCTAAAGCAAAACATGCTGCAACGGAATCGTTGCTCGTTATATCCGCAAAAAGTGGTATTAAAAAATTCCGATATTCCATCACCGCATTCGTCACAATCCATGCAATTTTGCGATGAACCAAAAGCGCGCGTAAAATATTTGCAATCCCATAGTTGCATGGAGTCAAAACATTCAAGCGCATCTTTGCTGTAAACCAGATAATCTCCTGTCACGTTTTCATTCTGAATTCCGCGCATGTACCGCTGAGGAAACTGCAATTTAAATGCTGACCAGTCTTTAAAATATTTAGCCAGCGAAGTATTGCTCGACAAGCTTTGCATCAATTTTTCAAAAGTCGCCTGATCGTACTGTTTATTGAAGATGTAATACTCCTTATTTTTGAGGTTGCTGCACATGAAGCATTTTTTGCAGCCAATGCAATTCTTTAAAAACGCGCTGTCGCTGCAATTTGTGCAATCTTGGGAGTAGTGAAGGTTGTAGCATTTAACGCAATCCACACATTCGTAGCACAATTCGGATTCTTTGATGCGGTAATTGTCCATGCAATTCCGGCTTTTATTCGTGCCCATGCTGTAATAACAATCCCAGTTGTAATCGGAATCAAAGAGCATGTAACAATTTTTGTTTTTACCGGCGTAATTCGTGTATTCGGCATTTTCATCAAATTCAAAATCCGAGTGCAAGGCCGGCCGCGGGACGTTTTTGGCAAATTCAGCCCATTGCTCAAAAAACGGCCGGCTAAAATCAAAATCACGGCCATATTGCATAGGATCCCATTTGTCTGAAAACCAATAGCTTTGCCGGTAAACCGTCAGCGGAGAAGAGGGGTGATAGGCCGAAACAATGTCCGCACCTGTACCGCCACATTTGCGCTTATAAAGGTTGGTTTGATTCCCCCACGCCATGCGCCGCTGGCTCCGGCACTTGGGGCATAGCGTCGGTTCAGGCACCTGCATTCTTTGGTAAAACTGGCGATCCCAGTCGACAATTTCGAACCCAGTGGAGCATTGTTTGCAGCTTGGCATGGGGATTTAGTATACCGCTTTCTGATAGCAGTTCTCACAATACACAATCTCTCCACGCTCCGGCGAATGAGTGGTTTGGATTGCAACGTCGCATTTTCCGCACTGCCGATCAAAGAGCTTAAAAGGCTCCTTTAAAGCAAGTCGATCCCAATGCCGCTGATCCGGATGCCGCCATGGTAATGGAAGCTTGTGTTCGCGATAAAATTTGAGTTCCTGAGCGATGATTTTGAATGGTTTTCCGCTCTTTTCGCAAACGATTGCCCAATTCAGCACGTCATCCGGAACGTCTTTGATGTCATCTGGCAATCGGGAGGCAGGAATCATGCGCGTGACTTCGATTTTTGGTTCGTAATCACACCACTTCCATCCACGAGCCAGTACCTTGTCACGAGTCATTGGGAAATAATCCATGGCCTGAGTTTCGTTATAACCAAAAAAGGACATTTGCGGTGGGAAAAATTCGCCCCATTCGCCGGTTTTCTTCATATGCTCTTTGATTCTGGCAAAAAGTGTCTCGTATTCTGACTTGGTGTATTGCTTATTCAAAATGCAGTATTCTTTGTGCTTTAACCCAACACATCCAAGTAATTCTTTACAATTTCGCGTGCACCAATAGCAGTAATAGAGATCGCTTGAGGCAAGCCCACTGTAAAAACAGGCCATGGAATGTCTCATGCCTCCGCCGCCCATCAGCGCGCCGTTATAACACTCTTCCATGCCATCTCCCCACACGTGGATGTCCATGCTGTCTTTCGCATTTAACAGGCAATCCGTCATGTAACGGCAATCGTGTTGATCATTGCAGTCAAAACACATGTGAGCGTTTTTGGAATTATTGACGTTGTCACCCACGACGTTTTCATTTTGAATTCCTCGAGTAGCCTTGACCGGTTGCGTGGCAAAAAAGGTTTCAACCTTTTGTTTCATTTTTTGTACCGCCAGATAGTTGCCGGAATGGAAATCAGCCAAAAACGCTTCATATTCTGCTTTCGATTTTGGTTCGTTAAAAATGTGATATTCCTTGTTTCGCAAATTGACGCAACCAAAGCAGTGCTTGCATCCAATACAATCTTTTAAAAACCAGCCATTCGAACAGTTCTGGCAAAATTGAGAATGGTTGAGGTTGTAACAATTCGAGGAAGCGGTACATTCATAGCATAACTCTGAAAATTGCAAAAATAGAAAATCCATGCAGCTTTTGAGACTCACGAACGTTTCGCCATAATAGGCACTCTCTGCTTGCTCGCCATCAACAATGAGATAGCAATTTTTAAGTTTGTAACAATCATTGGTGTAATCGCTATTTTCGCTATCTCCAAGCGAGGCGAGGGCGTTTTGAGGAACAGCTTCCATGAGCTCCCTGAACTGCGGAAAAAACGGCCGGCTGAAATCAAAATCACGACCGTATTGCATAGGATCCCAGGAATCCCCGTACCAGTCGCGTGATTTAATGACCTGAACGGGCTTATCCGGCGAATAAAGGGAAATGAGCGGCTGGCCATTGATGTCGTTTCGTTTGTAAAGCCGCTTACGATTATAAAACGCCATCTTTCGCTGCAATCGGCACTGGAAACAAAAAGTTGGCTCAGGTACATCGAACATCTTGAAAAACCGCCGATCCGCGTCGACAATTGGAAAATCTTGATGACATTGAGGGCAAAGAGCCATTAGTAAACTTCTTTAAGATAACACGCTTCGCAGTATACGATTTCCGGCCGATCCGAAGCATAAACGCTTTGAATTGCGGTTCCGCATTTGGAGCAAGGGCGAGAATAAAGATGATGAGGCCGCTTGAATTCTAGCCGACGACGGTAGCGCTCATCCGGATGAAGGTGTGGCATGGGAAGCTGATGCTCCCGATAAAAACGCAGTTCCTGAGGCGTGACTTTAAACGGTCGCCCCGTCGCTTCGCACGCGATGGCCCACTCTAGAACTTCATCTGGAATTTCTTTGATCGTGTCCGGAAGTTTGGCGGCAGGAATGACTTTTTTAACATCAGACAATTTTTCCTCTTCTATCCTCCAGCTCCAACTTCGTTTTTGAGCTTCTTCTGTGGTCAACGGAAAATATTCCTGCGCGACGGTTTCGTTATAAGCAAAAGGACTCATAGTTACTGGGAAAAATTCGCCCCATTCACTGGTTTTTTGCATGTGTCGAATGATCCGCTCTCGCAACGCCTTATATTCTAATTCGCTGTACTGCTTGTTAAAAATACAAAAGGTTTTTTGCCGCAAACCAATACAACCAAAACAATCGTGGCTGGATTGGATGAAAAAAGAATAATCGATATCATTGGAATACGTGGCTCGGACGCAAAATTTGGTATTGAAACAGGCTGAAACGGACGTGGTTTCATAACACAGTTCGCTGTCGCGCCCCCCGCTGTAAGAATCCATGGAATCCTTATATTTCATGACATCGATGAGATAAGCACAATCCTGCGAAAATTTGACCCCAAAGCATTGGCGGCAATGCTTGGATTCAAAAAGATTATCACCCATGCAATCTTCCGTTTTGACTGAAATGATTGCCTGATGAATTGCCTTTTGTTTCATGGTCTTAAACATCCCGAAAGCTTTTTGTACGATCGCATAATGGCTGAAATCAAATTCCTTCATTTTTTTAAAATACTCTTCTTTGGAATAGGGTTTATTTAAAATGTAGTACTGTTTGTTGCGCAGGTTGCTACACATGAAACAATTCATGCAGTTTCGACAATCGATCAAAAAGGCGGAATCAGAACATTCGCTGCAAAAAAAGAGATATTTGCTGTTATAGCAGCTGACACATTCGACGCATTCATAAAGCAATTCCGATTTGATCGCTTCAGCGCAATCGATACACGATGATGAGCCATTGCCACGATAAGCGTACATCATGTCGCGGCATTTGTGGGTACGCGCGCATAAATAACAATTGGAACAGTCGCTCATGTCGTTGTTGTAATCACAATTTTCAGAACGTTCCACTCGAAGCGATGGCAAAGGAACGGTTTTTAAAAGCTCATGGAATTGTTCAAAAAACGGACGATTGAAATCAAAATCGCGACCGTATTGCATGGGATCGAATTTATCGCTAAAAAAATAATCTTTATCACAAACCGTCACCGGTGCGTCAGTGGCATAAGCGGAAATGATTTTCTTTCCTGTAATATCACACACGCGCTGATACAGCTTTCTTTCGTTACGGAAAACCATTCGACGTTGATGTCGGCAGTCCGGGCATAGCGTGGGTTCGGGAATGTTGATTTTTTTATAAAATCCACGATCTTCATCCGCTATTGCAAAATCTTGTGTACACTGACCACACTTTTTCATGTTCGCATTATACTGGTATAATTGCCTCATGATCAAAGTTGGAATTTTAGGCGCCACCGGTTACATGGGCGGAGAGGCCTTGCGAATGCTCTTGGAGCACCCTGAAGTTAAGCTCGCTTGGGCCACCAGTCGCAATCCAGACGACATAGCGACATTTCATCCCAATTTATATGGGAGCGGAGTAAAACTGATCTCTCCAGACAAAATTACCTCCTGTGATGTGGTCTTTTTTGCCCTACCTTCTGGCCTGCCCATGCAGATGGCGGAAAAATTGCTCAAAACCGGTCATAAGCTGATCGATTTGGGCGCGGATTTCCGACTGAAAGATGTGAAATTGTGGGAAAGGTTATATGACAAAAAGCATGCCGCGCCGCATCTCATCGCCAAAGCCCCTTACGGTATTCCGGAATTACATCGTAAAGAAATTAAAAAGGCGTCTGTAGTGGCCAATCCCGGTTGTTTTTCTTCGGCAGCAATCCTGGGGCTTGCACCTTTACTCAAACATCATCTGGTAGATCCAGGAAAAATTGTGGTGGACGGGCTTTCTGGCACGGCTGGAGCCGGCGCAGAAACCGATCGGGCGCTCCATCATCCGGAAATCGGCAATAATCTAGTGCCTTACAACGTGGTCGGCCATCGACACACGTTTGAAATGGAGCAGGAGCTCGGCGAGCTGGCCGATCAGAAAGTTTCGATTCACTTCACACCAACGTACGTGCCTATCGTTCGAGGAATTTTGGATATCTGTCACGCATTTCCGCTCAAAAAAACGTCGCGGAAAGCACTGCTCGAAACGTACCGCGCCTTCTACAAAAACGAACCATTTATTAAAATTTTCGACCTGCCAAAGGAGGAGGGTGCTTCCTGGCAATATCGCCCCTACCCGTGGGTATCGGCTGTTGCCGGAACGAATTTTTGTCATATCGGATTAGATTTTGATGAAACCCGAAATCGAATCGTAGTATTCAGCGTTCTCGACAGTATCGGCAAAGGCGGTGCTCATGCCGGTGTGCAGAATATGAATCTGATGTTTGGCCTTAAAGAAACCGTCGGATTGGAACGTTATGGCATGCACCCCATTTGAAAATCATGAAATATAAAAAAGTAGTACTCAAAATCGGTACCAATGTTATAACCCGCGAAGATGGCAAGCTGGATCTTTTGGTGATGAAAGCCATTGCGAATCAAATCGCCGAACTTAAAAAGGAAAAAACAGAGGTTGTGGTGGTGTCCTCGGGGGCCATGGGGGCAGGCCGAGGTTTATGCGCGCTTCCGAAAACGATTAACGATGTTGCCAAAAGACAAATTCTGGCCGCTGTGGGCCAGCCGGCACTCATGCATGAGTATCTTCAGTTATTCGCGCCTCATCAAATGGTTTGCGCCCAAGTGCTGGCTACAAAGGAGGATTTTCGCGATCGCGGACATTACTTGAACATGCGGAACTGTTTTGAAGCGTTACTCAAGGAAAACATCGTGCCAATCGTGAACGAAAATGACACGATTTCGATCGATGAGTTGATGTTCACGGATAACGATGAATTGGCCGGCTTGATTGCCTCCATGATTCAGGCAGAAGCTCTTCTCATCCTCACCACAGTGGAGGGGGTAATGAGAGAAGGAAAAGTGGTTACAAAAATTCAAACATTCAAAGAAGTGGAAGAAGATCTTTCGCCTCAAACTTCTTCTTTTGGACGAGGGGGAATGGTCACCAAATGCCACGTGGCAGAAAAGCTTTCTAAATTGGGAATTGCGACTCATATTTTGAATGGGAAAAACGCGAATGGTTTAATCCGCCTTATGCAAGGAGAAGCAGTTGGAACCGCTTTTATGCCAAAACAAATTAAAGTGTCGAGCGTCAAACGTTGGGTGGCCGAAAGCGAAGGCAAAGAGCAAGGCATAGTGATTGTGAACCGCGGCGCCGAAGAAATGTTGCGCTCCAAAGAAAAAATCATCAGCTTATTACCCGTAGGAATCGTGAGCATAATGGGTGATTTTAAAAAGGGTGATATCATTAAAATAACCAATGAAAAAGGTGAATCGATTGGCTACGGAGTGGCTCAGTATGATGCGGCAAAAGCTTTGGAATTTATGGGTAAAAAGGGTAAAAAAGAATTGATTCATTACAACACTTTATTCATTCAGGAATGAAAACCAAAATTGTCATCATAGGCGTCGGAAATATGGGGGGAGCCATTGCTCGTGCATTGACCAAAACCCTGGGTAAAGAAAATCTTTTCCTGTGCGACCGCGGTGATAATCCAAACAAAGCCATTGCATCGGCGGATATTGTAATTTTAGCAGTTAAACCGCAGTCCTTTGATGAGTTAGCGAATTCGATAAATATGAAGCTTAATGGAAAACTCATTATTTCCATTATGGCTGGCGTAACAATCAAAAAAATCAGTGAAAAATTGGGGGCTAAAAAGATTATCCGCTCCATGCCCAACTTGGGAATACAGGTAAAAACAGGTGTAATCGGCTGGATAGCTTCTCCAAAAGTCACCAAAGAGGAAAGGCGAAAAGTTCATGGACTCTTTTCTACCATGGGGCAATCCATAGAAGTTAAAAAAGAATCTCTTCTGAATGCCATCACCGCCTTAAGTGGTTCCGGACCAGCATACTTCTTTTACCTCACAGAGCTTCTGGAAGAAAAAGCTAAGTCTTTCGGATTCTCCACGAATGAAGCCCGTATAATTGCGGAAACCACGCTCATTGGCAGCTCAAAATTACTCGAGGTTGGCAAAAAAAATGCTGCGGAATGGCGTACAGCCGTAACTTCCAAAAAAGGCACTACCGAAGCCGCTCTTTCTCACCTTAAAACCCATCATTTCGATCAAATTTTCCTGGACGCAATCGAAGCTGCAAAAAAACGATCGGAAGAATTGAATCAATAAACTTCTTTTAAATAGCAGTTCTCGCAATATACGATTTCCGGACGCTCGGGAGAATACATGGTTTTGATGGGCGCGTTGCATTTTTGGCATTGCCGATCCCACAGTTTTCGCGGACCGCGCAGGCGAAGCCTTTCCATGTGGCGTTCGTACGGACATAATCGCGGAATTGGAATGTTATTTTCACGGTAGAATTTGAGTTCTTGCGGAATGATTTTGTAGGGCCGACCGGTTTTGTAGCACGTGAGCACGGCATCTAAAATATCATCCTTCACGTCACGAATGTGATCGGGAATTGAGTAGTGGGAAGGGGTCGTATCGCGTTTTTCTTCAAACCAAAACAACCCTTGAGTCTCTGCCTGCCCATGACTCAGGGGAAAGTATTCCTGAGCCACGGTTTCGTTGTAGGCAAATGGACTTAGCTCGAGCGGGAAAAACTCTC
>JAZDOH010000075.1:0-4765 GCA_043798815.1 Candidatus Peregrinibacteria bacterium
CTATCTCTTTAAGCGCCTTAAAGCATTTCTTGGTCAATATGCTAAGAAATACACCATTGGTCTTACCTGGGGAGACCCCCTTCCCGCACTTTTCTAAAATGGTCCCTTTTTTGCCTTGTTTTGGTATAAAAACGGACACTTCTTTTTGACATTGTGAACAATCTGTTTTTTAATGAATTGTGAGTTATGTGAAATAATTTGGTGGTTATCGGTATGAGAAACATTCACTTCACAAATATAATTATTAAAAAATCATATGAAATAGTATGGGGATGGCTTTCGGAACCTTCAAAGTATCCGTTACTATACCCTAACTGGGTAGCAAAAGCTGTGAAGATGGAGACTAATAAATATGAAATTACCGACCAACGAAACCAAAAAAGCTTAGTGACGCTCTCAACGGACAAAGAAAAAGGTAGTATAGACCTAAAAATAGGAAACGAAATTTCTAGAACAAAACTTTTTGCTTTTGATAACAATACGGCTGTTGTCCATATCGGCACTCGATGGAAACAGATGAGAAATCCGCTTTTTTGGTTTCTGTACAAGAGGATAGTAGATAAGGATTTTAGGAACGCTAAAAAGGTAATCGAGGAGACGCCATCAAATTGCATCACATAACTCTCTTTCGTGTATACAGTTTTGTTATTGGTGCATGATTTATCTTGAAATGACAAATTTTTATGTCCCTTTTTTGCAGGAAATGACATCTAAAAAGGACACTTTTAAAAAGTGCCATAAACGCTTCGCCAGGAGATACTTCTTTTTGCATCTTACTTATTCCCACTCAATCGTCCCGGGGGGTTTATGAGTCAGGTCGTAAAAAACATGGCTGATACCCTTGTGGCCGGCGATCTTTTTAGACAACTTGTCTAAAATCGGCCAATCGATACGGGCAAAGCTGGCGGTCATGGCTTCGGTGGAAACGATGGGCCGCAATACGATGGATTCACCTCCGACTTCCGTGCTCACGGGCACGAGCACTACGGGAAATTGCCAAATGCCATAATCACTCGGCGCTTTCAGCATAGCTTGAGTTACCAAGTCATCGATCCGCTGGAGTAACGCGACCCGTTCGCGATTCACGTCGCATTGTTTTAATAAAAAATCCCCCGGCTTGCCGGCAAGCGCCAAGAGCACCCGATTCACTTCAAAAAACCGGTTCGTAATGGCTGTGGAAATCTTTTCGAGTAAATCCCATTCGCGGCACTTAGTAAACAAAACAACGGGGTGACGGTACGTGCGCTCATCCCCCTGCACGCCAACGGACTGGACGGGAAGAGTTTGTGCGACGCAGTCTTTTAGCCCATCAATCTGACGAATATATTTCTCAATGTCATTCTGACCCGCCTCTGGTGGGGAAGAATCCCCTCCTTCACCCTTTCCTCGATGACACAGTATCCTCACCCCCAACCCCGGGCCCGGAAAGGGCTGACGCCATACGATATCATGGGGCAATCCAAGTTTTTCGCCCAGCGCCCGCACTTCATCTTTGTACAATTGCGCGAGAGGCTCGATCGCTCTCCCTTCCGCGATCATTTTCTGCACCAAATCAACACGGTTGTGATGGGTTTTAATGCGATCCGCGTGCTTGGTTCCGCCGGTTTCGATGGTGTCGGGGTAAATGGTCCCCTGCCCCATAATCCATTCATCCGGATTAAGCCCTAATTTCTCAGCCTGCGACTCTTTAACCTCCCAAAACAAATCGCCGATGATGCGCCGTTTGGCCTCGGGTTCCGTGACGCCTTTGAGCGCGCCCAAAAACCGTTCAGACTCATCCGCCACATGCAAATTGTTAAAACCCGCTTTGCTCAATGCCTTTTTAACTTTTGCCGCTTCATTCAGCCGCATCAATCCGTGATCGACCAGCATGCCGTGCACCCGGTCTTTGCCGAGAGATTTTTCGAGGAGTGCGAATGCCACCGTAGAATCCACTCCGCCGGACACAAGGAGAAATACTTTTTTATCACCGATCTTGCGCTGAATCTCAGCCATTTCCTCTTCGATGAACTGCTCAATGCTCCAATCACGGCGAACCTTACAAATCGCCAAAAAATTATCCAGTATTTTCATGCCTTCAGGCGTGTGCGTCACTTCAACGTGAAATTGAGTGCCGTAAAAATGGCGTTTCTCATCCGCCACGGCCGCATACGGGAGATCCATGCTCCGTCCAACTTCTACAAACCCCGGACCCAATGAAGCGACGGTGTCCCCATGCGACATCCACACGCGGGCGGGAGAGGCGACACCCTTAAAAATTCCAATAGGTTTTTCCACCTTCAAATCCGCCAACCCGTATTCTTTGGTGATACCGCTGGCAACTTTGCCGCCAAGAAAATGCTGCATGAGCTGGTGACCGTAGCAGATGCCGAGAACGGGAATGCCTAATTTAAAAATTCCCGGATCACAATGCGGCGCGTTTTTGGCATATACGCTCATGGGTCCGCCGGAGAGGATGAGCCCTTTGTACGAGGCTAATTCGGAAGCGGGAGTGTCGGAATCACGGATTTCACTGTATACCCCAAGCCGCCGGATCCGATTGGCAATGAGATGCGCATACTGACCGCCAAAATCCAGAACCGAGATTTTTTCGTGCTGCATGGAAATTAAATATTAAGATTGGTTTCCGAGGATCGCGGGAGCATGGAGCCAGTCCCCACATCCAGCCATTCAACATAAAATCCTATTGATAGAATGATCCATAAAATGTAAAGCAAGGTGTACAAAATGACAATATGCCGTAGCCGTAAAAATCCGTAAGGCAAAGTTTCACGAGAGTCGCGCAAAGGAAATTCCTTCGCTCGCTGTCGAACCCGCCGCATGACTTCCAAAAAATAGACGAGTGCGAATAAGTGAACGATGATGAAAATAATAAAGCTAACGGACATTCCCATTGGTCATTTAAGTAAATAAATTATATACGTTTAACGTCTCTTCCGCACTCTTTTTCCAACTGTATTCCTGCGCTTTTTCGCGGCCTTGCTTGGCCAAATCCTGTTGCAGGCGACGATCGGACAGGAACTTCAAAATAGTTTGACCTATCGCGTCGGTGGAATGAGGGTCAAAGAACAAACCCGCTCCGCCCGTGACCTCGCGGTTCACAGGAATGTCCGCGGCAATGATGGGAGCGCCCGCGTTCATGGCTTCCACGAGAGGCAAATTGAACCCTTCGTAAAAGGAGGGGTGAACCAGCGCTTTGGCTTGGCCATACAGCGCGGCGAGTTCGTGGGATTCCAGAGGGCCGGTGAAAAAGATTTGACCTTTGGGTTGTACTGGAATGGCGGGAGTCACCCATTCCGCGTATTCTCCTGTGATGAGCGATTCCAATCCTTTGCCTTTGCCGCCGACCAAAATCAAATCCACGGCATGAGTGTTGGCAACGTGTTTTAAAAACGCTTCCATGAGCCGCGGGACATTTTTCCGGTCATCATACCCCCCCACATACAACAAAAAATCACGTCTCAGGGGAACTGCCGGAGGTTTAAGGAGGGTGGAATACATTGGCAACCCATGAGGAATGACAGTGATGTTTTTATCCTGAATCTTAAAAAGATGGTGAATTTCCTGTTTGGAAAATTGGGAAGGGGTGATGAGATGATCCGCTTTTTTAAGAGCCAAACGGGTATAAAAATGATACAACTTGCTCCGCAAACGTTGCCGGTACGCAGGCAAGCGCCATGGGATCGCGTCGTGCACGGTGACCACCGTTGGAATGGACAAACGAACCCACGGATTGCTGGGATAAAAAAAATGAGCGAGATCCATTTTCTCCTTTTTCATTTCCTGCGGCACCAACGTGTGTTCCCAATGCGCTTTGGCCCAGCCGGGAGAATAAGAGGCGGCTTCACGAATGCGGATTTGGTGAAAATGATCCGGCAAATCCACCTCGACCAATTCCGGCGTGAATAAAAAATATTCGTTTTTAAGGTCCGCTTGCCCCAAAGCCTGGAGCAGATAACGCGTGTACTGGCCAATGCCGGTGTAGGGGTGAGTGAGAAAGCGGGCGTTGATTCCGATTTTCATAAAAGATATTGGGCTATTTTTTCCGCGGCATCCCGGCACGCAATGCGACTCAAAGCGGCTTGCATGGTTTGCCGCGCAGTAGCATTTTCCCACAACGCGGCAAGAGTTGAAACAAAAGCGCTTTTGTCTTTTAGAACCAATCCGGCTCCGTGAGTTTCAAAATAAGCGGCGTTGATTTCCTGATGATGGTTGGCGGCGGATTTTAGCGGCAGCATCACATGGGGTTTTTGGAGGTAGGCCACTTCCGCCAGGGAATTGGCTCCTGCGCGCCCTAACACCAAATCAGTAATGGCATAAACGTGCGGCAATGTTTCTTTCAAATATTCAAACTCACGATAGGCAGGATTGCTCAAACCCGTTTTTTTACCAACCCCCGTCACATGAATGATTTGAAAAACGGCCTTTAAAGCGGAAAAATTTTGCACCAGCATTTCATTGATTTCCTGCGCGCCTTGACTGCCGCCCCACACGAGCAACACCGGACGGTCGGGAGTAAAACCGGTGAGCGCGTAACCCTGTTCTTTGGAACCCTCAGTAATAAAAGGTCGAACCGGATTCCCCACCACCTCCACTTTTTTGGACAAAGCCATGGATCCGGGAAAACCGAGTAAAACACGGGTGGCCAAACGGGCGGTGAAGCGATTCGCCAACCCTATGACGGCGTCTGATTCGTGGAGGATTAATGGGCGGCGGAGCAGCCAAGCGGCCAAAGCTACGGGAAGCCCCACATACCCGCCTTTGC
>JAZDOH010000081.1:0-2278 GCA_043798815.1 Candidatus Peregrinibacteria bacterium
CTTTGCTGAATACCGCGTGCGGCCAAAAGCGGACGAGAGTGTAAAATGCCTGAAAAAATCCAATCAGCGTCAAAAAGGGGGCAAGAAAATTCTGCCACGAAAAATAACGGCGCAACTTTCCGGAAAAAATGCTTTGGAATGGAATCCCCGCCTGGGAAACCAGCGCACGATCCATCGCCAGGCGAGAGCCTAGATAAAGGAGTTGCACGTTGCCCCGCGACTGGAGCTCACGTGCGATAGCGAGGTTGGGGATAAGATGCCCCCCGGACCCGCCTCCGGTAAATAGAATGCGTTTCGGGTTCTGCATAACGTGAAATATTGAGTAAAATGCCAGCCCCAATAAGGGTGGTGATGATCGATGAACCTCCGTAGCTGACTAAGGGTAAAGTGAGACCAGTGAGAGGTAAAATAGCCAAATTCACCCCCATATTGATGATGGCTTGAAACGTGATCCAGCTCGTAATGCCCGTGGCGACCAGCATTGAAAAACGGTCTGGAGCACGGCGGGCAATGTGATACCCGCGCCACGCAATGACTAAATAACACACCACGAGCAATAAGATGCGGAGAAAACCAAGCTCTTCCGCCGCCGCCGCGAAAATCGTATCGCTTTGGACTTCGGGCAAATACCCGAATTTTTGCACGGATTTTCCAAAACCAACTCCAAAAAATCCTCCGTTCCCGATGGCGATGAGCGCTTGTTTGATTTGGAAACCGACATTGAGCGGATCGATATCGGGATTGAGAAAGGTGATGAAGCGGTTGCGAATGTAATCTTTGCTCATGATGATGGGGTAAGCCGCTAAGGCGGCTAAAAATCCTCCGCCAAAAATATGCAACACACTTCCGCCGGCGGAAAAAAACATGGCGGCGGCCGTGACAGTGATGACCAACACCGATCCAAAATCCGGCTCAAGGGCGAGTAAAATGACCGCCAAACTCAAAATCACCGTGAAAGGGATGAAACCGTATTGGAAAGAAACCACATGCTCCTGACGCTTTTCCATCCACACCGCCAAATAAAAAATGAGGGCAAGTTTAACAATTTCAGCTGGTTGTATAGAAGGTAAAAATGGAACGGAAATCCAGCTTGTGGACGTGCCGTAATTCGCGCCAATCCCGGGAAAAAATAAAGCGACGAGGAGTAATAGTGAAATCCCGAACATTGGCAACGCCAATCGCTTCCAAAGAGCCAAGGGCATCACCATGGCGATCAGTCCCAAGGGAACGGCAACCAGCACCCGCCACAAATGCCGCCACAAATAAAAACTATTGGTAGGAGCGTCTAGTAAACCGCTTTTGGTCATTTGTTCCGTGATCTGATGCGATTCGTAAACGCTCACGCTGGAGATCATGATGATCCCGAACACGACCAGCGCCAGCACCGCGCCGGCAAGCACCTTGTCGATAGACTTTTGCCTCATAAAGCCATTATACTCGAAGCCGATGTATTACCGAAGCGTAATAGGAATAGGATTGGTTTGGTTCTCGCTCGACTGGATGACCAAACAATGGGCAACCAATAACTTATTTCAGCAGATCACATTGGTGAACGACTGGTTTTATTTGGCCTTGCACCATAATCAGGGCATCGCGTTTGGGATTCCACTCTCATCGCTATTGCAAATCATCATTTCGGTGATTTTGATCAGCTTTTTAACCTACTGGTTCTTCATCACTGAAAAAAAATCATTTCTCAACCAGGCCGTCTTCGGTATAATCCTGGGTGGAGCGCTGGGGAATCTGATGGATCGCCTGTTGCACCGATACGTCGTGGATTTCATCGTTTTAAAGCCCTTTCCCGTTTTCAATCTCGCGGATCTGGGCATCACGGTCGGCCTACTCTTCCTCGCTCTTATGTCTTTCCGAGCCCCTTAACCCCTAATCCAATGCCACAAGAAGTTGAAAAAAGATCTTTGACGTTTGTTCTGTTCCTATTCCGTCTGCTCAGTGGGCTCACGGGCGGCATTGCGGGAACGTTGGCTTTATTCGTGGTTTACTTCATTCTGATCACCCTCGTCCCCCGTGGAGACTCCTCCACGATTTCGGTTTTTGTGATGATCCTGATGGCCTTCGTGGGCACGCTCACCGCCAACACCATCACCGCCATAATGGTGACCTTTTTAGACAATTCTTAATACGCCCGGCGCAAAACCATCATCACCCATGTGTTTTTGTTCAACCTGATTCTTTTCTTCCTCACCATCCCTCTGTACTTTTTGGGAATGAGCGTGGGGGCAGCCACCGGTGTGGCCGCGGCGCACTTTTTGTTGAGCGC
>JAZDOH010000007.1:0-3921 GCA_043798815.1 Candidatus Peregrinibacteria bacterium
TTTATTTTCATCGATGATTTGGCATTTAAAAAAAGCAAAAAGAACTTCCTGAGTACCTAAAAAATTCAAATTGATCGTAGCAAAGGCCTCTTGTTGAGTTACAGCATTTCCTCCGTTTTCCGGGAGTGAAGAGGCTGCAAAAAATTTAAGTGTTCCAACTTCTGAAAGGTCCAAACAACTGTCAAAAGGACAAGGATTGAACTCCGAAGAAGTGACCTCTACCTTGGTGACATCATAAGGAATGCTCATTTCCGCGCCATATAATCCCAATCCTTCATCGGTACCGTTTACCACTATTCTCAGGCTATTGCCTGATTGGGTCATCGTAAACGTCGGACTCGCAGCCCAAGACACTTCGCGATAATGCGAAGATGTATAGAGCATCGTGGCGCCAGCCACCAGAGCCAGCAAAATCACGGACATCACATAGTGACTCACGCGAGGGGTCTGGTAAATAAAATGTTGTACTTTTTTCATATGGGTTTTGGTTTCAAAGTTATCTTACTATTATATCATTTTAAATCAACAGGCACAACTCTTTTTGGTTTGACGAGTCGCCAATAAAACAGTGATTAAAATTTGATCCATTTTTCATTTAAAATATGCAACTCCGTTCCTAAAAACCTGCATTCCAGCGCCTTCTGCGGGCAAATATTTCCCTTTTCGTTTAGCCAGTTCGCGTTTTAAAGTCCAGCCATCTTCATTTGTCAGAGTCATAAACCGCTCCGGATGCGGCATGATGCCCATCACCCGCCCGCTCGGATCTGTGAGCGCGGCAATGTCCAGCATCGCCCCATTGGGATTGATCGGGCTTTTCCCCATAGCCGGTGAGCCATCTTCGTGGACATACCGGAAGGCGATCTGATCGTTTTTTTGGATGGCTTTTAAAATTTCCGGCGGAGCCACCAACTTTCCTTCGCCATGGGCAATGGGGGCGTGCAGCAATTTAACCCCATGCGTCCACACACACTTTTTGGAAGAACTTTTAAGCCACACCCATCGATCCGTATAACGGGCATTATCATTGCGATCAAATACCACTTGCCGTTCACTGTATCGCCCTCCAATGGCAGGCACGAGGCCAAGATTAGCCAGCATTTGGCAGCCATTGCAAATTCCGATCACCAATTTATCTGAGCGGACAAAATTAAAAATAAATTCTCCCAAATTATTCTTAATCCTGTTCGCGAGCGCGTTGCCAGCTCCCGTGTCATCCCCGTAGCTAAACCCTCCAGGAATGGCGAGGATTTGGAAGTCGTCGAGTTTCACGATTCCGTCAATCAAATCATTCACATGTACCACACGGCTCACTCCTCCCGCCCGCTGAAATACAAACGCGGTTTCTTCTTCGCAGTTGATCCCATAGCCGGTGAGAACGAGGACATGAGGTTTCATTAGAAGTTTTTAAAGAGTTTTTTGTAAGCTTCTGCCAGCGTGGCCACATCAACATCAACCACGTCAGATATTTTTAATCGGGGCTTTTTTGTCACAGTTCCGATCAAGCGGGCGCTATTTCCAAAATGAGTTTCAAATTTCTTTTGATTTTTCGGATCAATCGTCATCACGAACCGACTCTGAGTCTCTGAGAAAAGGAGATGATCCTTTCGTTCCACGTTCTCGCATGAAACTTTGGTCAGATCGACTTCTAATCCCAGCTCTCCCGCGATGGCCATTTTGGCCAGCGCGACTCCAAGCCCTCCGACATTCACGCTGATGCAGGAAGCCAAAAGGTCGTGTTGCATGACCTGGAATACTTTGCGATACAGCTCAAGCGCCCGTTTGGCATTCACCTGAGGCACCGAATTTCCTGTGAAGCCTCGCATGGCCCAATATTCCGAGCCTCCCAACTCGGGTCGTGTGGAGCCGAGCACATAAATCAAATCTCCGGGAACTTTAACATCGAGTGTTTGCGTTTTCTGGGCATCCGGGATCACTCCCAGCCCGGAAATAAGAAGCGTGGGCGGCACGGAAACCTTGATGGGATTTCCTTTGGCATCGTAGCCTTTAAAATCATTGAACATGGAATCTTTGCCGGAAATGAAAGGGGTGCCGTAAATTTTGGCGGTGTCGTAACAGGCTTGCACGGCGGCCTTTAGTTCTCCCAGCCGTTCGGGTTCGTTCGAAGAGCACCAACAGAAATTATCCATGATGGCCATGTAATCCGGATCCGCCCCAACGGAAACCGCGTTGCGGACGGCGGTATCGATTGAACAGGCTGCCATGGGATACGTGTCGATGTCGCTGTAACGAGGATGAAGACCCTGAGAGGTCACAACTGCCCGTATGGAAGAAAGTACCGGACGTGTAACGGCAGCCTCCCCATTCACTCGTCCCTTGCCCTGGAGCGGTTTGATCACACTGCCCGCCTGCACTTCATGGTCGTATTGCATGGAGAGGAATTCAAAGCCGGCGACATTCGGCCGTTCCAGCATTTCAAGGAGCGTCGGCCCCAGGTTTTTGGGGCAGGGGAATTGAGGTTCCGGGTGGCGGTGTTTTTTTGTGACGGTTTTGAGCTTTTTGATCGGCACGCCTTCGTGCAAAAACTGGAGGTAAATGTCCATCACGGTTTTTCCGTCGTAACGCACCACGCATCGTCCAGAATTAGTGAACGTTCCAATCACCGTCGCTTCCACGCCGCGGCGGTTCATTAGACTAATGAATTCATCCGTTTTTTCCGGCGGGACGGCGAGCGTCATGCGCTCCTGCGATTCGGATATCCAGATTTTCCAGGGTTCCAGATTCGGGTACTTGAGCGGCACGCGGTCGAGCTCCACCTCACATCCGCCGCATTCTTTGGCCATTTCGGCCACGGAACACGAAATTCCGCCGGCGCCATTGTCTGTAATGCTGTTATATAAATCCCGATCCCGCGCCTCCTTTACAATCGCATCACTCAATTTTTTCTGCGTGATGGGATCACCAATCTGCACCGCCGTCGCCGGACTGCCCTCATGCAAAGCTTCCGAAGAAAACGTGGCGCCATGGATGCCGTCCTGACCCACGCGGCCTCCGATCACCACAATTTTATCTCCCGCCCGCGCGCCCTTTTCCCATCCCGGTTTTCCATTGATGAGTTTGGGGATGAGCCCCACCGTTCCCACAAAAATCAACGGCTTGCCGCGGTACCGATCGTCAAAACACAAAAATCCCTGCGGCGTGGGAATGCCCGATTGATTTCCGCCCGCGTGCACGCCATCCACCACTCCATCCATCACTTTTCGAGGTGAGAGGGCTGGATTAGTACGGTTTTTTCCGCGATACAAATCATTTTTTTTGCGGGGATCCGCCAAACAAAACCCATAACGGTTGATCACCGGCTTGGCCCCTTTCCCAAAACCCAAACAATCCCGATTCACTCCCACAATGCCCGTGATCGCTCCGCCAAAAGGATCGAGCGTGCAGGGGGTGTTGTGCGTTTCGGCTTTGTCCGTAACCACCCAATCCTTATCAAACAGAATCCCGCCGGCATTGTCCGTAAATACGGAAACGCAAAAATCTCCCTTGCCTTTTTTCTTCCGAATTTCCTGGGTGGCGCGCTTAATGAGCCCCTTAAACAGCCCTTCCTTCAGCTGGTCGATGGATCCGGCGAAAATGGTGTGCTTGCAATGCTCGCTCCACGTTTGGGCCAGTGATTCCAATTCCACATCCGTGGGATTCCGCTTTTGGGTCTTGAAGTATTTTTTAATCGCTTTCATCGAAGGCAAATCGAGCGCCAATGGTCCTCTCGGCCCTTCGACTCCCACGATGCCTTCTTTCCCGATTTTAATCAGCGTTTTTTCCGATACCTTCAAATTCACCTCCATGGTTTCCACTTTTTTCAGGGCCACTCGGGGCACCACACGGTCCATGCCTCCATCTTTTTGAAATTGCCTGAAATCCTTAATGATCAGGCGTTGGATCAGGGAATTGGCTTTGATCTCT